>DASYMM010000483.1:0-6806 GCA_036009085.1 Pyrinomonadaceae bacterium
TCTCGCAGCACGCGCCGCAGCGATTGCATTCGCCGCGCCGGAGCGCGAGCGCATCAATCACTTCCTGCTTGCGAAAATTCGCGCTGACGAAGCGGCGCAGTTTCCCTTGCGCTTGCCGCGCGCGAAACCGCGCGTCTTCCACGGCGCGCAGACGCTTGGCCGCCGTCAGGCGTTCTTCCAGCATGCGTCGCTTGCTGCTTTTGGCGGAGCGGCCTCCTGCGGCGGCTTTCTTCGCGCGGCTGTTGATGGTTTGTTTCATCGAGCGTCCGGGAGTCGCCCGCCGTCTGTAAAAACGCCTCGTGCGAGCGTGAACAATCTGTCAGACTGTTTGACGACTGACAACAGAAATGGCGCGAGCCGCCCTGCAACTGCAACTCCGCGCCGATTCCTGCAACGATAAAACTTAAGCGTTAGCGGCGCCGCTGCCCGCGTTGACCTGCTTGTCGATCATGCGCGAGATGATTTCTTTCGTCGTCGCGCCCACCACGCGTTCCTCTTCCTTCCCGTTCTTGAACATGATCAGCGTCGGGATGCCCTTGATGCCGTACTTCTGCGGGACGTTCGGATTCTCGTCAACGTTCAGTTTAACGACGCGCGCCGTCTCCGCGTATTTCTCCGCTATCTGCGCCACCGTCGGCGCGATCATACGGCACGGCGCACACCACGCCGCCCAGAAATCCACGAGCACCGGACGATCCGACTGCAACACTTCCGTCTCAAAGTTGCTGTCGCTCACATCTTTGACAAATTCACTTTCACTCATGCGTTTATATCTCCTTCTACCAACTGGTCAGGGCGCGAGCCGGATGTCGAACTCAATGCGCTCGCGGATGCTTCATTACAAAAAATAATTGCGGCCATTACAACAAGCGGCCATTAAAACTACCTGCGCGCTTATTTATTAGATGCGCTTCGGGACGCTCACGTTCTTACATCTGCGCGACGGCGCGATAAACTTCCACGTACTTGCGCGCCGCAGCCTGCCATGAATTATCCGCGCGCATGCCGTTCAGTTGAATCCTGCGCCAGATGTCTTTGTCGGCGTAAGCGTACAACGCTTCGTAGATGCTGCCGAGCATCGCCCGCGCACTGTATTCGCCGAACTTGAAGCCGTTGCCCGTGCCGCGCGCGCGGTCAAAATTTTCGACCGTGTCGTCCAATCCGCCCGTCGCACGCACGACGGGGACTGTGCCGTAGCGCATCGAGTACATCTGGTTCAAACCGCACGGCTCGTAGAGCGACGGCATGAGAAACAAATCTGCGCCCGCCTCGATCTGGTGCGCGAGCGGTTCGCCCGCGTAGCCTTTGAAGATGCCGACGCGGTGCGGCGCATGGTCGCGGAAACTTTGCAGGAAATCTTCATACTCTTTCGCGCCCGCGCCGAGTGCGATGAAGAATGCGCCCGTCTCAAGGATCGCGGGGGCGGCCTGCTGGATCAAGTCGTAACCCTTCTGCGCGACGAGGCGCGAGATGATCGCGATGATTGGCCGATCCAACTCTTCGGGCAGACTGAAGCGACGCAGCAAATCGAGCTTGCAAACGCGCTTGCCCGCGAGGTCGTCCGCGCTGTAGTGCGCGGCGATGTGCGGGTCGGTCGCAGGGTTCCAGGCTTCGTAGTCCACGCCGTTCGTCACGCCGATCAGTCGGTCGCGGCGCATGCGCAGCAGCCAGTCGAGTCCGTAGCCTTGCGCGCTCGTCTGTATCTCGTAAGAGTAGCGACGGCTGACGGTGGAGAGGGCGTCCGAGAGCATCAAGCCCGCCTTGAGCGCGGAGGCCGCGCCCTCCGACAGAAACGCGTTGTGCACGTCGCCCCAACCGAAACCGAGGTAGCCCAGATCGCCCGGGTCGAACGCGCCCTGATAAGCGAGATTGTGAATGGAAAAGAGCGTGCGCGTCTGACGGTAAAAATCGTCGTAGACGCGGCGGGCTTTGAGTTCCGCGATGGCGAAACCGCACGGCCAATCGTTGCCGTGCACGATGTCGGGCGGCCTGCCGAGTCGCTTTAAGAGTGCAAGCGCGGCGCGGCAGAAGAAGGCGTAGCGAAGGTGATCGTCGCGGTAGCCGTAGACATTGGGGCGCGCGAAGTATTCGGGCGCGTCTATGAGAAAGGCGGGGGCGGCGATAGTGTCTTCGTTCAGGAAAACACGGACATGACGATTGCCGCCTGTCCATTCGACTTCCAGATTGTCAAAGAGCAATTCTTTGAGCAGGCCGCGATCCGTCTGCTCGTAGAGCGGCATGATGAGGCTCGAATCAACCTCGCCCGCCCCGATGAGAGCCTTCGGGAGCGCGCCCGCCACATCGCCCAAGCCGCCCGTCTTAGCGAACGGCACAGCCTCCGACGATAAGATCGCAACGCGCAACACGCTTCACCCGACACTTCCACAGAGCGGAGTGCTTCAACAAACTGAACTGCAAAGCTATGCCAGACATTCTACGCAAGCCAAGTGACGGGTGACAAGTGACAAGTGACAAGAAAAAGCCCTGAACCGTAAATCGTAAATCGTGAATAGAAAGAAACCGGCTTCCGTCTATTCACGATTTACGATTCACTGTTTTAGCTCGTCACTTGTCACTCGTCACTCGTCACTGTTCTCTTAGCTCTGCATCGAGGCGAGGAATTCGGCGTTCGACTTGGTTTTGCCAAGGCGTTCCAGCACGACTTCCATCTGCTCGACGGGCGATAGCGGGTTCAGGACGCGGCGCATCACCCAGATGCGCGCGAGGTCTTCCTTGCTGATCAAGAGTTCCTCTTTGCGCGTGCCGGAGCGTTGAATATCAATGGCGGGGAACAGGCGTTTATCGACGAGGCGGCGGTCGAGATGGATTTCGCAGTTGCCCGTGCCTTTGAATTCTTCAAAGATCACGTCGTCCATGCGCGAGCCGGTGTCAATCAAAGCGGTGGCGATGATCGTCAGGCTTCCGCCCTCTTCGATGTTGCGCGCCGCGCCGAAGAAACGCTTGGGGCGTTGCAGGGCGTTCGCGTCAATACCGCCGGAGAGAATCTTGCCCGAAGGCGGCACGACGGCGTTGTGCGCGCGCGCAAGACGGGTGAGCGAGTCGAGCAGGATTACCACGTCGCGCTTGTGCTCGACGAGTCGTTTGGCCTTTTCGATCACCATGTCTGCGACCTGCACGTGGCGCGTCGGTGGTTCGTCAAACGTCGAAGAGATGACTTCGCCGTTGACGGAACGCTGCATGTCCGTGACTTCTTCCGGCCGCTCGTCAATCAGGAGCACGATGAGCGAGACTTCCGGGTGATTCTTCGAGATCGAGTTGGCGATGGTTTGGAGCATCATCGTCTTGCCCGTGCGGGGCGGCGCGACGATGAGGCCGCGCTGGCCTTTGCCGATGGGCGTGACGAGATCGATGACGCGCGCGGCGAGCGTCTCCTGCTCGGTCTCAAGCATCAGGCGTTCGTCGGGATAGAGCGGCGTCAGGTTGTCGAAGAAGACTTTGTCGCGCGTCTCGCCGGGGGCTTCAAAATTGATGGCCTCCACCTTGATGAGCGCGAAATAACGCTCGCCCTCTTTCGGCGGGCGAATCTGGCCGGAGACGGTGTCGCCCGTGCGCAGGTCGAATTTGCGTATCTGCGAGGGCGAGACGTAGATGTCGTCGGGGCCGGGCAGATAGTTGTATTCGGGGGCGCGCAGGAAGCCGAAGCCGTCGGGCAAGGTTTCCAGGACGCCTTCGGAGAAGATGAGGCCGCTCTTTTCGGTCTGCGCCGCGAGGACTTTGAAGATGAGTTCCTGCTTGCGCATGCCGGTCGCGCCGGGCACGTCCATATCTTTGGCGATCTGCGTCAGCTTCGAGATGGACATCTCCTTGAGCGTCGCCAGATTGAAGGCATCGCCGCTGCCTTGTGGGAGGAAGTCTTTCTCGGAGACTTCTTCGGGCGGTGAGTCAACGACGGCGGCGGCGGTCGTCGTGCGGTTGCCGTTCTCGCCGCTGTTGCCGTTGGCCGCCGAACTGCTGCTACTGCTGGTTCGTGTGCGTGGTGTGCGTTGTGACATTTCTCTTTTCTCTGTGAGGCAGCTTTGATTAGCTACCATTTCTAACCAAGAGTTGTGTCCAACTCTTGTCATGTTGCTGTCGTTGAGATTGAATTGCTGGCGGACTCGTGGCCGCGTATGAATTAAATCCTTAAAATGGTGTCGGGAATGATGCCTCAGGTGCGCCGCAAGGCTGACAGCCTGGCGCATGAGCGGCGATGTTTCCGGCGGTTAAGTGTACGAGGTGATTGGCGAATTCCTGCAAACGTCTCGCGTCCCGTAAAAGTTCTAACGAATTATTTTGTGTGAGCCTCAGTTTTAACCGAAAGGTTAGATGCCGTCAAGAGGCCACGGGGTCGCCTCGCGGCGACGGTTCGACTTTTTCAACCGGGGGATTGTGAGACGGTTAGTGCCTCTTCGATAGCGCGCCAGACGCGTTCGCGTCCGTGTCCGGTCGTGGCGGAGTAGGAAACCACTTCGCCACTGCCCATCGCGCCCAAAACTTCCCGCGCGCGCCTGAGGTTCTTGCTTAACGCATTTTGCGAGAGCTTATCGGATTTCGTCGCAACCGTCAGATGCGGCTTCGCATAAGCTGTGAGCCATTCACGAAGTTGCAAGTCCAATGTAGTGGGTTCGTGGCGCGAATCTACGATTTGAATTAGTAACACAAGCGACTCGCGCTTGGCAAGGTAACTCGTCACGATTTCGCCCCAAGACTCGCGTATGGCGCGCGGCACACGCGCGTAGCCGTAGCCCGGCAGGTCTACGAAATGGAAGCGGCGATTGATGAGGAAGAAATTGAGCGCCTGCGTCCGCCCCGGCGTCGAAGAGGTGCGCGCCAAGCCTTTGACGCCGAGGAGCGAATTGATCAAACTCGACTTGCCGACATTCGAGCGACCGAGAAAGGCCACCTCCGGCAACTTCGTGCGCGGCCAATCCTGCTCGCTAAACGAACTCTTGACGAATTCCGCGCTCGTAATCTTCATTCAAGTTTCAGGTTTCAGGTTTCAGGTTTCAAGTTTCAGGTCAGAAGGTTCCCCGGTTTTTAACTTGAAACCTGAAACCTGAAACTTGAAACCTGCTTTTACTTCGAGGTTGCGCCGGAGGCGGTTTGCGTCGGTTGTTCGTCAGTCTTGGCTGTGCTGCTCGCGGCGCTGCGCGCTGCCGCGTTCTCCGCCATTTTCTTCTGCATCTCGCGTATCTTGACGAGACGCTCCTTGGCGTCCGGCGCACTCATTACGACTTTTTCAAGGTGCATCCACATTTGCAGGCCGAACGTCGCGCGCATCTCTTCGAGGAACGGCTCAAACTTGGCGTAGTAAAAGAAGTGTTCGCCGTTCGCGTCGTTGAACATCTGCGCGTCAATCGCGCCGTTGTTGACGAGCGAGGCTGCCATGTCCCAGTAAGACATGACCATGCGCATGTAGGCGTTGTTTTCGCCGGTGGCGACGGCCATGATGTCCTGCATATTGGTCGGATTAAACGTCGCCATAAACGTGCGCGCCTTGCGCATCGTCTCTTCGCGGCGCAGGTCGTAGAGCTTCAAAATCAACGCTGCATCTTCTTGTTTGCTCATAGGAAATTTTCTCCTTGAAAATTTTTGGCGGGGAATAAGGACGTAAACAATTGCGGATTGCGGAATGCGGATTGAAGAAAGAATCGTCTTCAATCCGCATTCCGCAATCCGAAATCCGCAATCAAGGTTAGTCTGCCATCGTGGGAGTGCTTTGCGTGGGCGGTTCGGTTGACCAGATGGGCGGTTGCGCCGTCTCGTCTGCTGCGCCATCCGTCGGGCACGCGTCTTCGAGCGCGAGCGTGAGCACTTCGTCAATCGTCTCGACGAGATGGACGCTGATGGCGGCGAGCACTTCTTCCGGCACTTCCGCCAAATCCTTCTCGTTCTCCTTCGGCAGAATCAAGGTCGTGACGCCGACGCGGTGCGCGGCCAGCATCTTCTCTTTGATGCCGCCGACGGGCAGCACCTTGCCGCGTAGCGTGATCTCGCCCGTCATCGCAACGTCTTTGCGGACGGGAACGCGCGTCAGGGCGGAAGCCATCGCGGTGGCGAGCGTGACGCCAGCCGAAGGGCCGTCCTTCGGGATCGCGCCTTCGGGAATGTGTACGTGCAGGTCGCGCTTGCGGATATGATCGAGACTGACGCCGATGCGCTCGCTACGTGCCTTGATGCAAGTGAGCGCGGCTTGCGCCGACTCCTGCATCACCTCGCCGAGTTTGCCCGTCAGTTGCACGCCGCCGCGACCGTTCGTGAGCGTCGCTTCGATCTGCAAGACCTCGCCGCCAACTTCCGTCCAAGCGAGTCCGAGCGCGAGTCCGATCTCGCTTTCAGCCGCCGCGCGTTGCTGGCGGAAACGAATGGGGCCGAGCATCTCGCGCACGCGTTCGGGCGTGACGAGCTCTTTAAACTCTTCGCCCTTGTTCTCGCCGACGAGTTTGCGCGCCACCTTGCGGCAGCACGAACCGATCTCGCGTTCGAGATTGCGCACGCCCGCCTCACGCGTGTATGAGCGTATGATCTCTAAAATTCCGTCGTCCGTAAATTCAACCTGTTCGGCCTTCAAGCCGCTGCCTTCCGCCTGCTTCGAGACGAGGTGGCGACGCGCGATCTCTAATTTCTCGCGCTCGGTGTAGCCGGAGAGACGCAGGATTTCCAAGCGGTCTTGCAGCGCGGGCGGGATCGTGTGGAGCACGTTCGCCGTCGCGATGAAGAAGACTTTGGAGAGGTCGTATTCAACGTCGAGGTAATGATCCTGAAACGAATTGTTCTGTTCGGGGTCGAGCACTTCGAGCAATGCC
>DASYMM010000484.1:0-7472 GCA_036009085.1 Pyrinomonadaceae bacterium
CAAGCCGATGATGCTCAAGGACGTGGCCGAGCAGACGGGGATGCACCTCTCGACTATCTCGCGCGTCGTCAATCGCAAATGGGCGCACACGCCGCAGGGCGTTATCGAACTGCGCCGCTTCTTCACCGAAGGCATGATCAACGAAGACGGGGAAGAGGTTTCGACGCGCATCATCAAATTGAAGATCAAGAAACTGATCGAGGAAGAGGATTCGCACAATCCGATCACGGACGATCAGGTCGTCAAGATTTTGATGAAAGACGGCATGAAACTCTCGCGCCGCACGGTGGCGAAGTATCGCGACCAGATGCAGATTCCCGGATCGCGCGAGCGCAAAGCACCGGTTTAAAATAGTGACAAGTGACGAGTGACAAGTGACGAGAGAAGAAAGTAAATCGTGAATCGTGAATAGATTCAATCCGTCTTCTTCTATTTACGATTGACGATTTACGTCTTTTTCTCGTCACCTGTCACCTGTCACTCGTCACTCTCATCTAGGGAGGAATCGCTTTCATGAAATTCGAGTACACGGGGCGGCACGTTGAGGTCACACCGGCATTGCGGCAACACGTCGAGGAGCATTTCAGCAAGCTTGAACACATCTTTGACGATTCGACGGCGAGCGCGCACATCATCATCGAGGTGGAGAAGAACCGCCACATGGGCGAAGTGCTCCTGCACTGGCGCGAGCACACGTTGACGGCGCGCGACACAAACGCAGACATGTATCAGGCTCTCTCGCGTGCCATCGCCAAGATCGAGAAGCAGGCCGTCAAACTCAAGAAGAAGATCATTGATCGCAAGCAGAGCGCGCAGCCGCTCTCGACGCTCGCGCCCGACAACGGTAGCACCGAAGACGGCGTCGAAGAAGCCGCTCCCGCTTCCGGTCGCATCATCAGTGCGCGCCGCTATGCCGTCAAACCGATGACGCCGGAGGAAGCCGTCATCCGTCTCGGCGAAGACTCGAACCAGTTCATCCTCTTCCGCAACTCGGACACGGATCGCCTGAGCGTCCTCTACAAACGCAAGGACGGAAACTTCGGCCTCATTCAACCGTAAGCGCGCGGGGCGACAAAGCGACACGCAGACGACACGCGGCGAGGTGTTTATCTACCGGGATAGGTGGATTTATAATCGCCGCGTCTTTTTGCGATTCCGACCCCGGACAATCCGCTGCCAAAACAATAGGAAAAGTTAAGAACAACTAAAGAAGGAAAAATAATGAACAGAAAACACCTGCACATCGCTGTGCTCGCCATTCTCCTCGCCGTCCTCCCCGTCAACAGCGCGGTGACGAAGTACGCCGCCGATGGCGCTCATTCCAACATTGGCTTCTCGATCCCGATCCTCGGCGGCCTGTCGCAAGTGCGCGGGAAATTCACAGACTTCACCATCGAGATCGTTTACGACGACAAGGACGTGACGAAGTCCACGGTCAACGCGACGATCAAAGCCACGAGCATTGACACCGGCATCGAGGGGCGCGACAAACACCTGCGCAACGCGGATTTCTTCGACGTGGAGAAGTTTCCCGAAATAACTTTCAAGAGCAGCCGCATCGAGAAGAAAGGTAAGGATTTCATCGCGCACGGCACGTTCACGATGCACGGCGTCGCGAAAGAGATCGCGCTGCCTTTCACCATCAACGGCGTGCGCAAAGACGAGAAGACGGGCAAGACGACGCTCGGCGCGACGGCGCGCGCCACCGTCAACCGCAAGGACTACGGCGTCAACTTCAGCCGCCCCGACAACCCGACGTTCCTCGGCGACATGGTCGAGATCGAATTGAACGTCATCACGCGCGCGTCCAGCCCCGAAGGGACTGCCGCTGCCGCTCCGGCCACACCCGCCGCCAACTGAACGACACTCAATGAGCGACACGGGCGCACCGCAGCCCTCGATCACCGTCGGCGATTTCATCGCGCACGCCCCGGCGCAGCTTGAGTTGCGTGTGCTGGCGGGCGGTCGGGGGCTTGCGGCGCGCCGCATCACTTCGTCGCGCATTCAAAAACTCGGCCTCGCGCTCTCCGGCTTCACGCACTACATACACGCCGGGCGCGTGCAGATCATCGGCCAGAGCGAAGTCTTGTTTCTCGGTCAACTCACGCCCGAACGGCGGCGCGAGGCGATTGATAATCTCTCTCTGGAGACGATCAGTTGCGTGCTGGTGACGAAGGAGCAGATGCCGCCCGTCGAGTTCGTCGAAGCCGCCGAGCGCGAGGGGCTGCCGCTGTTGCAGACCACGCTCGTCAGTTCCATCGCCATCGGCGTCGTCACAGACTACTTGCGCGAGACGCTCGCGCCGCGCGAGTTGCGCCACGGAGTCTTGTTAGACGCTTATGGACTCGGCGTTTTGATCGAAGGCGATTCGGGGATCGGCAAATCCGAATGCGCGCTCGATCTGATCGTGCGCGGGCATCGTCTCGTCGCGGACGATCTCGTGGAGGTGCGACGCATCGGCGCGGATTATCTCTTGGGCAGCGCGCCGGAACTTCTGCGCGAGCACATGGAGATACGCGGCCTCGGCATCATCAACATACGCGACCTCTACGGCGTGGCCGCCATCAGCGGGCCGAAGCAAGTCGGTCTGTCCATCCGGCTCGAACGCTGGCAGGACGCGCGCGAGGTCGAGCGTCTGGGCATTGACGAGCGCACGGTCGAAATTCTGGGCGTGCAGGTGCCGCACGTTTTGTTGCCCGTCAGCCCCGGCAGAAATCTCTCGACGCTCATCGAGACGGCTCTGCGCGTTCACTTGTTGCGCCTGCGCGGTTACAATGCGGCGGAGAGTTTCGTCGCGCGCCACAATCAAATGCTCGGAGCAGACGCGGCGGGCAACCAGGCGCGAGACGAACTTTCGAGCCGGGGCGCGGGAGATGCGCCAAGGCCAGTAGAGTCGGAGCCGGAGCGGGAACGCATAATTGATGAGCCGGAAAAAAAGAGGGGCTAACCGGAAGGCGGCGAGCGCGCCCGACATCGTCGTCATCACGGGCTTGAGCGGCTCGGGGATGTCTTCGGCAACGAATGCTTTTGAAGACCTCGGCTATTTTTGCGTGGACAACTTACCGCTCACGCTCCTGCCCACGTTCGCGCGCCTCGTGCAACCGGAAGACGACGAGATCGAGGACACGGAGGCGCGCATCAAACGCGCCGCGCTCGTCATCAACATACGCGAAGGCCACTTCCTGAGCGAGTTCGAGAGCGGTTTGAAGAAGCTGCGGCGCGCGAGCGGCCTCGATGTTTTCGTCCTCTTCTTTGAAGCGTCGGACGACGTTTTGCAGCGTCGCTTCAGCGAGACGCGCCGCCCGCACCCGGCGGATACGGGCGACGGCTTGCTCTCGTCCATCCGCGCCGAGCGCGCCGCGATGTCCGACATACGCGCCCACGCAGACCTCATCATTGACACCTCCGAGCACAACGTCCACACTCTGCGCCGCTATCTCATCGAGCGTTTCAGCCCCGACACGAAGGGCACGCCGATGCGCGTGCAGGTCTTGAGCTTCGGCCACAAGTACGGCGGGCCACGCGACCTCGATCTTCTGTTCGACGTGCGACATCTGCCGAACCCCTATTTCGTCGGCGAGTTGCGCGACTTCTCCGGCAAGGACAGGCGCGTCGCGGAGTTTCTGAAAAAGCAGCCGGAGACCGTCGAGACGCTCACGCGCTTTGGCGAACTGCTCGACTATTTGTTGCCGCTCTATCAACGCGAAGGCAAGTCATACGTGACGGTCGGCATCGGTTGCACGGGCGGCCGGCATCGTTCGGTGATGGTGGCGAACGCGCTCGCGCGTCGCCTGCGCCGCGACGGGTTCGACGCCACGGCCGTCCACCGCGACGTGAGCAAAGCGAAGCCGCGCCGACGCGCCGCCGCCGGGAAGCGCGAGCGCGCCGCGTCCACTTGAGATTCGTTCGGACGGATTGATACCGGAGGAAGAAACCCGCATGAGCCAACACGACGATTGCATCCGTTGCCGCCATGATTACAGGCTGGAAGATGTCTCAATCGAGCACGAGTTTGTGATCTGCGAAGATTGCACGGAGAATCTCAACCCTTCGCGCGAGACGGTGCGCGTGTGCCCGATTGACGGGAGCGAGATGAAAAAGT
The DNA here is from genome assembly GCA_036009085.1 of Pyrinomonadaceae bacterium. Lineage (GTDB taxonomy): Bacteria > Acidobacteriota > Blastocatellia > Pyrinomonadales > Pyrinomonadaceae > JAIVJZ01. The sequence goes on from DASYMM010000484.1 coordinate 4,103, forward strand.
TGATCATCTACGATCTCGTCCTGATTGATAAATGCGCGGCGTGCGGCGGCATCTGGCTCGACCAGAACGAACTGAAACTCATCGCGCGCATCGTCGGCGTCAACGCGGCGGTCGGCGGTTATCTGATGGGCAACATCGCAAACGACTTCGGCAGCGAGGCGCGGGAAAGTTAGACGGAGCGCATGTATGGATGAGAGCGGGAAAGTTGAAGTGAAGAAGCGACGCGTGGCGGGCGTGATCGTGACGCACGGGCAGTTGGCGACCGAACTGCTAGCGGCGGCGGAGATGATCATCGGCCCCATCGCGCACATCGCCGCGATCTCCATCGGTTGGCACGACGACGTGGACGTGGCGCGCGACGAAATCGAGGGAGCCATCAAGCGCGTCTCGGAAGGCGGCGGCGTGATCATTCTGACGGACATGTTCGGCGGCACGCCGACCAACATCGCTTCGATGTTCTTCGTCGAAGGCGAAGTCGAGGTGGTGACGGGCGTGAATTTGCCGATGGTCATTAAACTGGCGAGCCAGACGGAGGCCGAGTCGCTGGCGACGGTCGCCGGGCGCGTGCGCGATCAGGGACAACAGGCCATCTATCTCGCGGGCGAACTGCTCGCCACGCCGAAGAAGAGTTGAATTGAAGTCGAAGCCAAACCGAATGTTGGAGAAGCGAGTTTTGATCGTCAATCGTCTGGGGCTGCACGCGCGCGCGGCAGCGCGGCTCGTGCGGACGGCGAGCGCGTATCGGAGCAGCGTGCGTTTGGAGCGCGCGGACGGGAGCGCGGTGGCCGATGCCAAGTCTATTTTGAGCGTGCTGCTTTTGGCCGCCGCGCGCGGCACCGAGTTGCGCCTGACGGTTGAAGGCGCAGACGAAGAGGAAGCTTTGCGTGCCGTGTGCGCGCTCGTGGAGAGCGGGTTCGGGGAAGAGCAGGAAGCGTGAGCCGTAAGATTGCGAAAAATGGGAAGCGCGAAATGCGCTGGCGCGGCGTGGCCGTCTCGGAAGGATTAGCGACGGGGCGCGTGCTGCGCATACACACGGGCGGGCGGCAAAACGTCTATCGCGCGACGCTCGAAGCCGAAGACATCAAGCGCGAGGTGCGTCGCTTTCAAGCGGCGGTGCGTCTGTCGCGCAGGCAGTTGCTTGCGATCAAACGTCGCGCCGAAGTCGCGCTCGGCGCGGAGCACGCCTACATCTTCGACGCGCAACTCCTGATGCTCGAAGACCGCAAACTGCTCGACGAAGTGGAAGACTACATCCGGCAGGAATGCGCCAACGCCGAGTGGGCTGTGAAAGTCGCTTCCGACAAACTGCTCGCCGTCTATGCCGAGATCAAAGACGACTATCTGCGCGAGCGCAGTTCCGACATCGAAGACGTGACGCGCCGCCTGCTCGTCGCCCTGAGCGGCGAAGCGCAATCGCGCCGTCTGACGGAAGACGCCATCATCGTGGCGGAGGAACTGTTGCCCTCTGCGGCGGCGGAACTCGACTTCTCACACGTGCGCGCCATCGTCTCTGACGCGGGCGGGTGGACTTCGCACACAGCCATCATCGCGCGCGGCCTCGGCATCCCGGCCATCGTCGGCTTGCGCGAACTCTACCGCCACGCGCGCACGGGCGACGAGATCGTGATTGATGCGGAGCGCGGCGAAGTGGTGCTGCACCCGGCGGCGGGCACGCTCGCGCATTTCCGGGAAGCGCGAAAAGTTGTGCACGCAAGCACAGCGGGAGAGTCGGCGGCAGACGGCGGGCGCGAACCGCTGTTGACGACCGACGGAGTTGAGATCATCTTGCGCGCGAACGTCGAGTTGCCGCCGGAGTACGAGGGCGTGCGGCGTTACGGGGCGCGGGGCATCGGGCTGTTTCGTTCGGAGTTCCTCTTCTCGCAGCGCGGCGGCGAGCCGTCGGAGGACGAGCAGTGCGCGGCCTACGAGGAGATCGCCGCGCTCGCGGGCGCGGAGGGCGCGAAGGTGCGTCTGTTCGATCTCGGCGGCGACAAGCACGGCGGCAGCGGAGGCGACTTCGAGAGCGAACGAAACCCCGCGCTCGGACTGCGCGCCATACGCTTCTCTTTCCGCCACGAAGAGATGCTGCGGACGCAGGTGCGCGCTCTGCTGCGCGCGGCCTCGCGCGGGCGGCTCGACGTGGTGCTGCCGATGGTGTCCGACGTGTCGGAGGTCAGGCAGGCGCGCCGCATCATCGAGGAAGAGCGCGGGCGTCTACAAAAGGACGGGCGCGAAACGGGCGAACTCAAAATCGGCGCGATGATCGAAGTGCCCGCCGCAGTCCTCTTGGCCGACAAACTCGCGCGTGAGGTGGACTTCTTCAGTCTCGGCACGAACGACCTTGTGCAATACCTGCTCGCGGTGGATCGCGGAAACGACGAAGTCTCCGCTTGGTTTCGCACGCTGCACCCGGCGGTCTTGCAAAGTATTCAGAGGGCAATCGGGGCGGCGGGGGCGGCGGGGATTCCCGCCATCGTCTGCGGCGAGATGGCCGCGACGCCCGCTTACGCGCTCGTGCTCGTCGGCCTCGGCGCGCGCGTCTTGAGCATGACGGCTTCGGCGATGCCGCGCATGCGCCGGACGCTGCGGCGCGTTGATGCGTCGAGCGCGAGAGAGATCGCCGCCCTGTGCCTCGATGCCGCGACCGCAGACGACGCGGAGGAGATCGTGCGCGTCGAACTCGGCGCGCGCTGGCCGCAACTGTTTCCCCAAGAAAACTTGCCCGCCGCGAAACGCGGAGAGTAGAATCTATGGTGCGCCCCGGCCAACGGCGACGACGGGCGGGCAGCGACGACGGCGACCCCTTAATCTTCCAGTGAACTCAATCGTTTCACGCAATCCCGACCGTCAAATAGCAGTTACTTCAAGAGAAACTATCCAACCGGACGGACGCGCCCGCCGCATTTCGAGTAAAATTTGCGTTTGACAGGAAAATTTGACAATTAGAACTTTGCGAAAAAGGGCGTTTTCGTCGTTTAATCTAAATGACGGGACGCGCAAGTCCGGCCTCCAACCTGCCCGGCGGAGGAAAACACGACGAACGCAGCCTCTTCGCCTTTAAAGACTTGGAATTTTGACGCTGGCGATCTTTCGAGCGGCCACTGCCCCGGCCAACGCGCCGAGCGTCGAAATGGTAGAAAAATAGAGTGCATTATGAGTAAAGTTTTATTCGCGTTTGTCATCGGGCTGGCGTTGTGCGTGCCTCTGGCGTCGTCGGCGCAAGCGCAGACACGGCTCGGCCCGGCGGAAGACGATACGCCCGCCGTGAGCGCACCGGCGACGACGAAGAGCGACGAGAAGAAGAGCGACGCGAAAAAAGAGTCTGCGAAAACAGACGCGCCCGCCGCTTCCGCGACGCCCAAGCCGAACG
>DASYMM010000485.1:0-3770 GCA_036009085.1 Pyrinomonadaceae bacterium
TGACGGGCGACGAGTTGCCGCCGATTAGCGCAAGGTACGGGAGGTCTGGGCTGGAACTCGTCAAGTCAACGCGCGAGTTGTCGCACCGGAAATCATTGCCGATTCTGTTCTTCTCGATAGAGGATTGCGAGCGGGAGGCGAAGGCGGCGGGCGCGTCGGCGTTTCTGCGTAAGCCGCACGACCTCTTCCAGATGGTGGACACTATCCGCAGGCTTATTAAGTGACGAGTGACAAGTGACGAGTGACAAGTAAAGACAAGTGAATCGTGAATAGAGAAGACCTGCTCTCTTCCATACACGATTGACGTTCACGGCTTTTTAACTCGTCACTCGTCACTTGTCACTCGTCACTTTCCTTAAGGCTGAGGCTGTTTGGTCTTGGCGTCCTTGCTTTTGCGGATGCGCGGCGGCGGCGCGTTCGTCGCGGTCGCTTCCGGTGTGGGCGTTTGCTTCTGCGCGGCGCGGGAGTCGGCGTAGGGGCGCGGATTTTCGATGAGGAAGTTGCCTGCGAGTTGGTAGTGATGTGTGATCTGCGTGGCGTCGAAGGGGAGATATTTCTTGATCTCCTGTTCGGTCGGTTGCTGCTCGCGCTCGGCATCTTTGCGTAGGAGCGTGGAGAGGAAGTTGGCGGAGCCTGTCGGCGGCGTGTGGCCGTTGTTGCTGGCGCTCACGGGCTGCGCTCGCTCGCCCGCTTCCGCTGCGGCTTCCACGGCCTGCTCCATGAACGCAGGCCACTTCATCGTGAAGGCCAGCCATCCAAGCATCGCCTCTTGCCAAGCCTTCGCGCCCACCGGCTCGCAGCTCACGTTCGATAGAATCTTCACGTAGCGATAGGTGTTCAAGAGACGCTTGATGCGGCGCGGGTTGCTCTCCAGAAAATTGGTGGCGAGTTTGGCGATGCAGTTGAACTCGCACTCCGTATCGGGCAGCGACGGCGGCCTTGAGATGGGCGCAAACGCCGACTTCGGCCTTGTCTCATCAAGCTCGCCGTTTGCGATGCCGCCGCGATCAAGCAACGTGCCGTCCAACGCCATCATCCTCTGCTGACGCGCGGACGCCCGCCAACCCGTCCGGGGTTTGCCGTCCGCGTAAAATTCCGGCTCGCCGGTCGTGCCCGTCTCGCCCGTCTCGCGCGTCTTGGAGATCGATTCGTCGTCCTCGAACGCAACCTGTCCGTCGCCATCACCGGCGGTCGCAGTTGACGACGCGGAGACTTGCCGCCGGTCTTTCGTTTCCGGCGTCGCGGGCGCAGACGTGTCTTTCGTCATCTCATCTCTCCTCAGAGGAACATCAGGCATGAAACTTCTGAGAAATTTTTTGAGCTTCGTGCTATCTGCCGTCGGCACGCGCAAGGGAAGCTGCACGATCTTTTCCAGATACTCTCTGGGGAGGTCTGGATTTTTCACCTCTTTGTAATGGAGGCGGATCGCTTCCGCCGCGACGCGCGTGTCCACGCCGAGGAAGACGATGAAGATGTCTTCGGCGAGAAACAGTTTGATCGCTTCGAGGATGTCAACGATGCGTTCGAGCGGGCAGCGGTCGAGTTCGTCTATGAAGATGACGATCTTGAGTTGGTTTTGTTCCATGCGCGACTTGATCTTCGACTTCAACGTGTCGTCCGTTTCCGGCTTCTCGACGGGGTTGAGTTTCGTCTGCACGGCGGTCTTGAGTTCGTCTTGAATGCGGCTGATGATGCCTGCGGCGGGCGCGGCATCGAAGCGCGCGGCGAGCGCGGCGACGGCGTCTGTGACGGGACGCTTCTGCAAAATGAACGCGTAGAGAAGACTGGCAAGCGAGGTCGCGATGCCCATCACCTTGCCCGCAGAGCCGCTGTTCTCGACGAGCGCGGCCAACCCGATTCGCCGCACGAAGTTCGAGAAGCCTGCGCCGAGTTTCTGCGCCAAGACGAAATCGCTCAAGGCGTGTCCGAGCCAACCGAGGAGAAAGAGCGCGACGGGCACGAGGCCGACGACGACTGCGGCGAGCAGCGCGCGCGAGTGGCGTTTGCAGAGATAGGCGAACCGCCCGCGCCAGCCGAGTTCCGCGTCCAACTCCCTGGCGATCTTCCCGATCAAGCCCGACCACAACTTCGGCGTATCGGCGTAAGCCCACGCGTCGTATTCGATGGTCACGACTTTAAGCGGCGCGGGCGCGTCGTGCGGCGGGTCGGCAATCAACTTCTTAACCAGCGGAATCCCACGCAGGAGACGGCGCACGCCCTCCCGGAAATCAATGAGGTGCTTGACCGTCCAATACAGAAGACGCCGCCGCTTGGTCTTGAACTCAAGCGGCGGCGGTGCGGGCAGGGGCGTGTCCAATTTCTTTTTCACGAGCCCCATGAAGGTTGACTTGCCCGCTCCCCACGGCCCGTACACGCCGACTACCAGCGGCGGGAACGTCTCCGGCCTCCGAATGATATCCACGAGCGCGTTTGCGTAGTCCTCGAAACCGAGCAGGTCGTCCACCGCCGCGCTGTCGCGATAGGCGGGCGGGTTGACGAAGAGCCTGTCCGCGACGATGGCTTCCTGCACGTCCTCGCGCCTGATGTTCGACTCAAAGTCGTTCTCCATCAGCACGCGTTTGATGCACGCGGTCTCTCGCTTCCCCAGCGTCTCCTCGATCCAGCCCGACGTGTCGCCGCGCATCAGCCCCCAGAAGAAGTGTCGCGGCTGAAACTCTACGCGCCGTATGTTGACGATTTCCAGCATCTCGCGCATCGCGTTGCCCACGTGCGTATCGTCGAGCAAGAAAAATTCCTCGAACTGCTCGGAGTTATCAAAGCCGGGTTCGCCTTTGAACTCTCGCTCGGCCAACAACTTCAAGTTGTCCGGCTTAGCCCAATCGGGGTAGGTGATCCTTTCGTTATTCCACAGGCGCATGAGCAGCACCTCGTCTATGATCCCGAAGGCGTCGAGCGCGACGAAAGCTGAACTCTCTTCCTTGCACAGGAAAAGGCTGGTGAGCAGCGTCTCACGATCAAAATGCGACTTCTTCAACGCTCGCTTTAAGAATGTCGCTATCGCAATCACGAACTTGAAACTTTCTGAATATCCCATGAACGGCGGCTCCACACCCGTTGCGGCGAGCGGCGGGGTTTGTTCATGAGCGTCGGTGTGAGAAGCCGGAAGGCGCTCGTCGGCGGAAGTCTCGCCTGCCGGGGCGGTCTTCTTCTCTTGCAGTCTTTTCAGAGCTTGCTGCGCTGCGTCGTCCTCCGGTCGGAGACTCTGTATGTGCCGATAGACAATCGCCGCTTTCTCGTCTTCACCCGCCCCCTGCCATAGACGCGCCAGAGCGTGTGCCGCCTCTACGTCGTCGGGACTCACCAGCAAGGCGCGAATCGCTTCCTCCACCGCTTCGCCCAAGTTTTCGCTTTCGTTAAAGCTCGCGGCGAGCAGCTTATCCAGTTCGGGGTTGTAGCCGAATGTGGTCGGCTGCGAGGCGGCGACTTGAGAGCCGGTTTGCCCGGCGGCGGACTCAGCCGCTCGCACAGTCTCCGTCTTCGCCGCTCCTTCATCCTTGAACGAACCGACGACGTTGAAGAATTTACGGACGTGATAACTGATGATCTTTACGATCTCCTCGTCTCTCTTAACCCACACGACCACATTCCGCGACTCTATCAAACGAATAAATTCGTCAGTGCCTAAGTCTCGTGCGACATCCTTGATAATAGGGAGGATAGAAATGTTAAAGGCTAACGCCTGCTTATATTCTCGTGCCTGAATGTAAGAAGACTTCTCACCATAGATGCCAATAAACAGAGCAGATTTT
>DASYMM010000486.1:0-13442 GCA_036009085.1 Pyrinomonadaceae bacterium
ACGCTGACCTTCGGCGTCCGCTATTCGCTCTTCCCCCCGGCCTTCGCAGACGACGACCGCATGACCAACTGGATACCCGAACTCTACAACGGCACGACGCTCAGCACGGGCTTCGTCCGTGCCGATCAGGCCAGTCAGGCAGGGCTTGGCCGCGCGCTCGTCAACACTTACAAGGGCGGCATCCAGCCGCGTCTCGGTCTGGCCTGGGACATCAACGGCAACGGTAAGACTGCCATGCGCCTCGGCTTCGGACGCTATCTCAGCCGTTCAAACGTGATCGCGTCGCTGCTTCGCATGTCGAACAATCCGCCCTGGAACACGGTGGTTGATTCGGGCTGGAACCCCGACGCCGTCTCGCTGGCCGACTGCCCGACCTGTCGCAGTCTCGACACCATCAATCCGGGTCTGAGCAACGCGGCGGCGGGTCTCGGCGGCATCAATTCCGTCGATCCTAACTTCAAGCCACCCGAGAGCTGGCAGTGGAATTTGACCGTCTCGCACGAGGTGATGAAGAACACCGTGGCCGAAGTCTCCTACGTCGGCAATCACGGCCTCCACATCTGGCGGCTCATCAACGGCAACTACAATCAGGTGTTGCCGCAGTTCCGCGCAGACGTTGCCGCCGGAAGGCGTTCGGCGGATTCGTCGCGCCGCTTCGGTTTCGCCAACGCCGTGACGCGCGACGAGTCAACCGGCGACTCGAACTACCACGCGCTCCAAGTCTGGATCGACCGACGCTTCACAGACCGGCTCGCCTTCCAGACCGCCTACACCTGGTCGCACGCGATCAGCAACGTCCCCACGCAGTCGTTCATCAGCCAGACGACCGACGTGTTCAACTACGATCTCGACAAAGGCGACTCCGACCTCGACCGTCGGCACGCGCTCGTCTTCAACGCCGTCTATGTCCTGCCGTCGCTCGACCGTTGGGGCTGGTTCGGCAATCAAGTCCTCGGCGGCTGGCAACTGAACGGGATCGCCTCTTTCTATTCCGGCACGCCGCTCAACATCTTCTCCGGCGTAGACTCCGCCGGACTCGGCGGCGCGGGCAGCCAACGCCCCAATCTCGTCCCCGGCGTAGATGTCTATGTTAACGGCAGCGACCCGCTCCAGATCATCAACCCGGCGGCCTTCCAAATTCCCGCGCAAGGCACTATCGGCTCGCTCGGTCGTGGCTCGGTCAGAGGGCCGGGCATCCGCAACGTTGATTTCTCGCTGGCGAAGAACTGGACGATTCAGGAAGGCTTGAACCTACAGTTCCGCGCCGAGATGTTCAACGTCTTCAACTTCGTCAACTTCAGAGCGCACAACTTGAGCGTCGCCGGTGGCGGCATCGAGAACAACTTCAGCAACAGCGGCTTCGGTCGGGCTAACTCCACGCGCGGCCCGCGTGAAATTCAGTTCGGCCTGAAACTCAACTTCTGATATAGTGCGGCCAGGTTGAATCCAGACGGAGGGCAGCAGCGTTGATTTAGCTGTTGTCCTCCGTCGCGGTTTTTCCGAATTTGATGAAGCGTTCAAGGTAGAGATGTATTTGCGTTCAACCTTCCTTCCGCTCCTGCTGCTGCTGCTCCCACTCGTCCACTTCCAAGTTGCCGGAGATTCGTTTCGGAAACATTATGAAGCGGCGGAGGCGGCGCGTCGCGCGGGCAAACTTGAGGCGGCTGAGGTTGAGTACGCGGCCATTCTCGCCGGAGCGTATCCCGCGCTCGGAAGAATTTATACCGCGCAGGGGAACTATGGAGCGGCGGTCGTTGCGTTAGAGTCAGCCGCCGTGCGCCGCCCCGACTCTCCCGACGTGCTCGTCTCACTCTCCATCGCTTACTTCTACGCAGGCCAATACACACAGGCCGCCGCACCGCTCACGCGCGCTCTCGCACGCGACCCGCAGAGCGCGCCCGCACGGCACATGCTCGGCAAGACGCGTTTCATGTCGGGCGAATACGCCGCCGCCGCACGCGAACTCGAAGCCGCGCTCGCGCTCACGCCCGCAGATTACGACGCGGCCTACACGCTCGGCCTCGCTTATCTCAAGCAGCGTCAGTTCGACGCCGCACGGCGCGTCTATGAACGCCTCGTCGCCGCGCTCGGCGACGGCCCGCAACTGCGCGTGCTTACGGGTCGCGCCTATCGCGAGACGGGGTTTCTGCCCGAAGCCATCGCGGAGTTTAAGAAAGCCGCCGCGCTCGATCCGCGCTTCCCGCGCGTCCATTATCATCTCGGCTTAACCTATCTGCTCAAGGACGGCGCGGCTGCGCTCACAGACGCCGCGCGGGAGTTGCAACTCGAACTGGCCGCGCATCCCGAAGAGTTTCTCGCCAACTATTATCTGGGCGTGATCCATGCGAGCGAGGGACGTTGGGGAGAGGCGAGCGGCCTCTTGGAAAAAGCCTCGCGCTTACAGCCGCAGAACCCCGATCCGTTTTTCTTCCTCGGGCAGGCATATCAAAATTCTGCGAAGTACGAGCAGGCTATCGGAGCGTTCACACAGGCCATCCGTTTGAATCCGCGTCTGGAACACAACGACTATCAAGTGACGAACGCGCACTTCCGGCTCGGCCAGTCGCTCTTGAAGGCTGGACGCACGGCGGAAGGCGAGCGTGAGTTGCAGGTCGCCGCCGAACTCAAGTCCAAAGCCTTCAAGACGGACGAGGCGAAACTGGACGCCTTCCTCAAGTCGGCCGGCACGGACGAGCAAAACAAGTTGCCGGAGTTGGTCGCCGCGCCCGAAGGCGTCGTCGCCGGAAGCGGCTCGGACGCGCCGGACGCACGCACGCGCGAAGCGTTGAAACGGGACGCTGCCTTTTACGAAAAGGTGCTGGCGGCGGCGCACAATAATATCGGTCTGCTGCGCGCCGAGCGGCAGGACTTTCGCGCGGCGGCAGAACACTTCAACGCCGCCGCGAAACTCAACCCGCAGCACGAAGGACTCGACTACAATCTCGGCCTCGCTCATTACAAGTCCGAGTCTTACAAGGAAGCCATCGCGCCGCTCGAACGCGAAGCGCAGGCGCGTCCCGCTAACCTTCAAGCGAAGCAGTTGTTGGGGCTGAGCTATTTTATGACGGAGAACTACGCCGGAGCCGCCGCGCTTTTGACCGAAGTGGTGGCAGCCCGCCCCGATGAGGTGACGCTCTATTATCCGCTCTCGCTCTCGCTCGGCAAACTAGGAAGGACGCAGGAGGCCGAGCGCATCACGCGGCAGATGGTCGCGCTCGGCGGCAACAGCCCGCAGGTGCACATACTTCTCGGTCGCGCTCACTACGAGCAGAACGATGCGGCCAAAGCCCTCGAAGAGTTGCGCGCCGCGCTCGGCCTCGACCCGCGCGTGCGACTCGCGCATTTCTACTCCGGCTTGATCTACTTGAAGACCGGGCGGCTCGACGAGGCCGCGCGCGAGTTCGAGGCCGAACTGAATTTGAACCCCGTGGACGTGCAGGCCAAGTATCATCTCGCTTACGTCGCGCTCGCGCGCCAAGAGACCGAGCGCGGCATACGCCTGATGCGCGAAGTGATCCTCTCCCAACCCGATTTCGCCAACGCGCGTTTTGAACTCGGCAACGCCTTGCTCAAACAGGGCGACACGCGCGGCGCGGTGGAGAGCCTCGAAGCGGCGGCGCGGCTCACGCCCGGACAGGCGCACATCCATTATCAACTCGGTCGCGCCCTGATCGCCGCCGGTCGTCAAGCCGAGGGCGAAGGCCAACTCGACATCGCACGCCAACTCAAAGACAAGACGCTCCAACGCGCGACGAATCCATAAACCAGCGCGCGACGAATCCATAAACTCGAACGGGGTAACGCAGATTTGCATTTAACGACACTAGGTTTCGTCGCCGCCTTGCTCGTCTTGCTGCTCGCGTCGCCCGCCCGTTTAGCCGTCGCCCAAATCGTCTCGCCGTCCGCCGCTCAACCCGTCGCACACACTGTTCCTCAACCCGTCACGCAACCGGCAGCCCCTTCCGCCACGGTTCGCTTCACCGATGTCACTGAGGAGTCGGGCGTTCGTTTCACACACGTCTCCACGCCCGAGAAGCGTTACATCGTCGAATCCATGAGCGGCGGCGTCGCGCTCCTCGATTTCGACAACGACGGAAACCTCGACATCTACTTCGTTAACTCGCTGACGGTCGATCTCGTCAAATCGAAGGGGAAGACGCGAAGCGTGCTCTATCGCAATCGCGGCGACGGCACGTTTGCGGATGTGACGGACAGGGCGGGCGTCGGCGACATCGGCTGGGGCATGGGCGCAGCCGTCGGCGACTATAACAACGACGGCTTCCAAGACCTCTACGTCACCTGCGTCGGGGCAAACCACCTGTTCAAGAACAACGGCGACGGCACGTTCACGGACACGACGCAGAAGGCTGGCGTCGCAGACCCGCGCTGGTCTGCGGGCGCGTCGTTCATTGACTACGACGCGGACGGCTGGCTCGATCTCTTCGTCGCCAATTATGTTTCCTTCGACTTCAACAACCTCCCGGAGTTCGGGCGCGACAAGACGTGCCAGTTCAAGGGCGTGGCCGTGCAGTGCGGCCCGCGCGGGATGGCGGGCGACGGCGACTCGCTCTACCGCAACAACGGCGACGGTACGTTCACAGACGTGTCGAAGAAAGCTGGCGTTGCAGACCCGAACGGCTACTACGGGATGGGCGTGATCTGTAGCGACTTCGACGAAGACGGCCTCACGGACATCTTCGTCGCCAACGATTCGACGCCGAACTTCCTCTATAAAAACAAGGGCGACGGCACGTTCAAAGAGATCGGCTTTCTCTCCGGCACTGCGCTCAACGAGAACGGCGCGGCGCAAGGTTCGATGGGCGTAACCGTTGCCGACTACGACCACGACGGGCGGCTCGATCTCTTCATCACCAACTTCGACGACGACTACAACACGCTCTACCGCAACGACGGCAACGGCTTCTTCACGGACGCCTCATACGCGACCAAGATCGCCGCCGTGAGCCTTCCTTACGTCGGCTGGGGGACGAAGTTTTTCGACTATGATTCTGACGGCTGGGTTGATCTCTTCGTCGCCAACGGCCACGTCTACCCGCAGATCAAAAACTTTCAGCAGCGCAACTTCGTCCACCGCAACATGCGCAACGGGACGTTCGCGGAAGTAGCCGAACAACTCGGCGCACCGTTCGCGGAGAAACGCGCGGCGCGCGGCGCGGCCTTCGGCGACATAGACAATGACGGCGACGTCGATGTCGTCCTAAGCTACCTCGGCGGCGGCGGTCAAGTGCTGCGCAACGATGGCGGGAACGCCAACAACGCGTTGCTCGTCAAGACAGTCGGCGTGCGAAGCAATCGCGACGGCGTGGGAGCGCGCGTGCGCGTCATTGCGGGCGACCTCACGCAAAAGGACGAGGTGCGGAGCGGCGATAGCTACCTCTCGCAGAGCGACCTGCGGCTGCATTTCGGCCTTGAGCGGCGAACGAAGATCGACCTCATCGAGATACGCTGGCCGAGCGGCGCAGTTGATAAGATCGCCGATGCGAAGGTGAACAAGATCATCACCGTCAAGGAAGGACAGGGCATCGTCGAGCAGAAAGATTTCAAAGCCCCCGCGCGACGATAAACTGCTGAACAGTCTTCTTTGCGCCTTTACGCCTCCAGCGTGAGTTTATTCTTCTGCGAGCAACCTCATGCAAAGGCGCAAAGGGAAGAAGTTGTCTTACACTTACCTTTGAGAGCCGCTGTCTTTATTTCGACGGTTAATGTCGTGAATGTCGTGTTAGTTAAATTTAATCCTGTTCGTCGTCCGGCGTTGATGCTCGTGTTGCTCTCTGTGCTGCTCGCGTTGGCGGCGTCGGGCGCGCCGGCGCAGCAGAACGGGCGCAGTAGTATTAGTCGCGCCGGACAATTGGAGCGCGCGGCGTCGCTCATCGCGGGCGACCGTTTGGCGGAGGCTGAACTACTGTTAACTCAAGTTCTGAAAGTCGCCCCACAAGAGCCGACCGCGCTTAACCTGCTCGGCGCGATCCGCGCGAAACAGGGAAAGCTGGACGAGGCCGAAGCGTTTTTCACGCGCGCCGTCGAGAGCGATGCGCGGCTCTTGGGCGCGCACATGAATCTGGCCTACCTCTATTTGCTCAAGCGCGAGCCGGAGAAGTCGGCCGCGTCTTTGAGGGAAGCGTTGCGCCTCGAACCGGCGAACGCCGAGGCCGCGTATCGCCTCGCGTGGCTGCTCCACTCCCAGGGACGCTTTGAAGAGTGTGTCGCTCTCTTTGAAGGGGTGAAGGGAACGCAGGCAGTCTCCGCCCCGTTGCTCGGCGTAGTCGGCGATGCGTACTTGAAGCGGGGCGATAAGGCCGGGGCTTTGACGGCGTTGAAACGCGCGGTCGAACTCAGTCCGGCAGAGCCTTCGTATCACTTCGCGCTGGCCTCCGCGTGGCTGCGGCATCCGCCCGATTTGCAGGAAGCCGAAGGGGCTTTCCGCCGGTTTCTGTCGCTCCGCCCTGACGACGCGCAGGGACAATTACATCTCGGCTACGTGTTGCTCAAACAGAAGAAGCACGCGGAAGCGCGCGAGTGGTTGGAGCGAAGCACGCGCGCCGCCACAGGGAGTACGCCCGAAGCCTTCTATTACCTCGGCCTCATCGCGCAGGGGCAGAACGAGGATGCGCAGGCGATTGAACTCTTCGAGAAGTCGCTCAAACTCGCGCCTTCGTTCGGTCATGTGCATGTCGCGCTCGGCGCGCTCTATTTGAAGTTGAAGGATTACACGCGCGCGCAAGCCTCGCTCGAAACGGGCGTCAAGTTGAGCCCGGAAGATTCAAAGGCGCACTACAATCTGGCTCTGCTCTACGCGCGGCTGAAACAACCGGAGCGTGCGCGCGAAGAGATGCTCGTCGTCGAGCGTTTGAAGAGCGAAGGCAAGGCGCGGGATGACGGCGAGAACGAAATGCTTGCGCCACCGCCGCCGCGTTGAAACGGATTCCTGTTGCGCTCATGGCCGGAATGCATCTACATCAAGACCGAAAGGCACGAACCACGAACTCACACGAAACAGCACGAAACAATTTTAGTGTGTCTTCGTGTGGTTTCGTGGTTTCGCTTTTTATGTATCTAAATTTATAAGACCGCGTCTAGTTGAGTTTAATTGTCAATTGAGATTATGAAGGATAAGCTCGTTGTCTCATCTTTAGTTTTGCTCCTCATCTTTAATTTGCCGTTCAACTCTGTCGCGCAGCAGGCGGGCGTGGACGGAAAGGCGTACGTCACTTTCGCGGAAGTTGCGCCGGGGGCGAGCGGGATCAGTTGGGCGCACAACAACGCGCATTCGCCGGAGCGGTTTCTGCCGGAGACGGTCGGGGCGGGCGGCGCGTTTTTCGATTATGACAACGACGGCTGGCTGGACATCTACCTCGTCAACAGCGGCGCGTCGGATTTCCACACGCCCGCCCGCCCGCTCAAGAACGCTCTCTATCGCAACAACCGCGACGGCACGTTTGTAGACGTGACCGACAAGGCCGGTGTGGCGGGCGGACGATTCGGGATGGGCGCAGCCGCCGGAGACTTCGACGGCGACGGCTTCACAGACCTCTACGTCACCAACTACGGGTCGAACATCCTCTATCGCAACCGTGGCGACGGCACATTTGTAGACGTGACGCAGAAGGCTGGCGTTGCGGTCGAAGGTTGGTCAACGTGCGCCGTCTGGTTCGATTACGACGCGGACGGGCGGCTCGATCTGTTCGTCTCAAGTTTCGTCCACTTCGACCGCTCGCAACACCGTCTCTGCGTGGACAAGAACGCGACGCAGAACTACTACTGCATCCCGCGCATATTCAAGCCGCGTCCGAGTTATCTCTTTCGCAACAACGGCGACGGCACGTTTAAGGACGTGAGCGCGGAGACAGGGATCGCCGCGTCGCCGGGTAAGTCGTTCGGCGCGGTCGCAACCGACGCGAACAACGACGGCCTCATCGATCTGTTCGTCGCCAACGACACGATGCCGAACTTCCTCTTCGTCAATCGCGGCAAAGGCAAGTTTGAGGAGGCGGGCTTGGAAGCGGGCGTGGCCTACGGCGAGACGGGGAAGCCGCGCTCGGGGATGGGCGTGGACGCCGCAGACTTCGACGGCGACGGCTGGCAGGATTTGTTCGTCGCCAACATCGATCAGGAATTTTTCAGCCTCTATCGCAACGGGCGTGAGTTGACCTTCAATGACGAGCCGGGCGAGATCGCGCCCTCGACGCAACTCCTGAGCGGTTGGGGATTGAAGTTCTTCGACTACGACAACGACGGCGACCCCGATCTCCTGCTCGCCAACGGCCACCCGGACGACATGGTCGAGACGAAGTCGGCGCGCGTGAAATACAGAGAGCCGCTGTTGCTGTTCGAGAACACGGGGAAGAGTTTCAGGAACGTGAGCGCGCAATCGGGCGCGGTCTTCGCACGCAGTTACCCCGCGCGCGGGATGGCTGTGGGCGACTACGACAACGACGGCGATTTGGACGTGCTCGTCTCAAACAACGGCGAGCCGCCGCTCCTCCTGCGCAACGAAGGCGGCAACCGCAACCACTGGCTCGGCCTGCAACTCGTCGCCACGAAGAGCAACCCGGCTGCGGTCGGCGCGCTTATCACATGGCAAGCGGGCGGGGTGAAGCGCAGCCGTCTGAAGACGGCGGGCGGTAGCTACCTCGCCTCACACGACCCGCGCGAAGTGCTCGGTCTCGGAGCGGCGTCGAAAGTTGAGACAGTCGAAATTCGCTGGCCGAGCGGCGTGGTTGACAAGCTCTCAAACATCCCTGTTAACGGTTATCTGAAAGTGGTCGAGGGGCAGGGGGTTGTGAAGAAGTGACGAGTGACGAGTGACAAGTGACGGGATAAGAAAGTAGTGCCCTTGTTTCAGCTTTCCTCTGTGCCCCCTCGTGTGTCCTCTGTGTCTGCGGTGGTGAGTGCTTTTGAAAGAGACTCAGAGGACACAGAGGGGACACAGAGTTCAAATCAGGACATTACCGATAAGAAAGTGAATCGTAAATCGTGAATGGAAGAAGGCGGACTTTCTCTATCCAAGATTCACGATGCACGGCTTTTTCTTGTCACTTGTCACTTGTCACTTGCCTAGCGGCGAGCGTCTTGACTTCGGACTTCCAGGCGGCGGGCGGCATCTCTTTGAGCCGGTGCAACTCTGTGGCGGCGACGATGAGTTGGCGCAAGGCGGGGATGACGGGGAACTCAAGGGCGGCTTTGGGCTTGGCGGCCTCATCGAGCATGGCGAGACGAGCATCGCGCCACGCGGCGGGAGCGGCCACGCCACGCGTCAAAAAGGAGAGCGCTTCGAGTCCCGCCGCGCCGAGCGCAGACAAGTCTCTGGCGAGCGGTCGTGCCTCGTGCAGACCCGGCGATTTGTCGATCAACGCTTCGAGTTCCGGGCCTGCGCTCTGCCACTGTGCGAGTGTGCTTCTCAACTGTTGCGCGCGGTCGTCGAAGCGCGGAGCGTCGGAGAGCAAGCCTTCAACCGACGCACTGAACCGGCGCGCGGCGTCGCTGTCGGGACGCGCGGCATCAATGAGTCCGGTGAGCGGCGAGAGCATGGTCTGTTGCCGCTGCTGATAGCGACGATATTCCTTGACGGGTTCGACGACGGAGACGAGCGTTTGGAGAGCGGCGGTGTCGCGCCCTCCGGCCAGACGCCGGAGCATCATCGCCTGATTCTTCTCGTGCGTCAGACCGAGTTCTTCGAGCCGGATGCTCGTTGTGGCGAGACGACGATACATGTCTTCCACATCGCGCACGTCGCGCGGCGACCAGAGGCGTTCGGCGATGGCGGCGGTGCGCGGCCAGATGCGCGAGTCTATCGTTTCAGGACTCACCCACTCGCTCCACATCGTCGCCTCGCCGCCGAGCACGTTCGCGGCCTCCGCTGCGGTGAGCGTCGAACCGGCGGGGAGCGGGTCATTCGCGTAGTGCTGCGAGGTGGGGAAGATGAGGTCTATGTAGTAGCCGCTTGAGAGTACGCTCTTGTAGCCACGGCGTGCGGCTTCGGCCAGCGCTTCCGTGCCGCGCCACGAATGGATGACGACTTCTTTGGGCAAATCGGGTTGAAAGATTTCGTCCCAACCCATCATGGTCTTCCCGTGTTTCTTCAGGATCGTGAGTATGCGCCCGTTGAAGTGGGTTTGGAGCGCGTGGTTGTCCTTGATGCCTTTCTCTTTCATGAAGGCTTGAATCTGCGGATTGCGATCCCACTGCTTGCCCTCGTTCTCGTCGCCGCCGATGTGCAGGTAGGCATCAGGGAAGAGCGCGGCCATCTCGCCGAAGAAAGTGTCGAGGAATTTGTAAGTCTCTTCGCGCGTGGGGTCGAGCGCAGGCTCGAAGATGCCCGCCTTGCGTTCAATCGTGTACGGCCCCGGCGCGCTGCCGAGTTCGGGGTGGCAGACGAGCCAGGCGGTCGCATGACCCGGAAGGTCGAACTCCGGCACGACGCGTATGCCGCGCTCGCGCGCGTAGGCGATGATCTCGCGCGCCTGCTCCTGCGTGTAAAACTGACCGTCGGAGCCGAGCGTGTGGAGGCGCGGGAATTTCTTGCTCTCGATGCGGAAGCCCTGATCTTCCGTCAGATGCCAGTGGAGGACGTTCAACTTAACGGCGGCCATCGCGTCCAGATTGCGCTTCAAGACATCCATCGGCTGGTAGTGGCGCGCGACATCTACGAGCAGTCCGCGCCAGGGGAAGCGCGGGCGATCATCTATGCGGACGGCGGGGATGAAATAGCCGTCGCGGTCGCTGTCGAGCAGTTGGAGGACGGTTTCCAGACCGCGCAGGACGCCCACCGTTGTCGGGGCTTTGAGCACGGCCTGACGGTCGGAGACTTCGAGCGTGTAGGATTCGTTCTCCTCAACCGAGGGGACGGCCTGACCGGGCGCGCTCGATTCGACAACGAGCGTCGCCGCGCTCGCGTCTGCGGCCAACCCGCGCGGGAGTTCCAGCACGGTGCGGCCTTCGATGCGCCGCAGGAAACGGGCTATTCCCGAAGTGAGCCGCGCATCCTGTTGCCCTCTCGCGGCGATGCTGAAAGTGTTGTTGACGGCGAGCCGCCCCGCGTCGAAACGCACGGAGGCGGGCACGGGCATCAAGTTGTGTTGCGGAGCGGCGGCAGGAGGAGCGGCGGCGTTGGTCGTGCCGGCTGGCGCGCCTCCCGTTTGCGCGTGGGCGTTGACGGCACAGATGAAGGACAGGATAAACGGTAGATAGAATTTCGCTCTCATTTGTTCCTCGGAAAATTCGGGTAAGCGTATGTTGGCTTAAACGGCCTTAGCAGAGTTTCGCAGTTTCGCCCATGAATCTGCCCCGAAGGCGTAAGTTACGGTGTCATACTTGAGGTTACGGAATTAAGACGAGTAAAAGCAATCGTAACGGATGTTTCATATGAAGAGACGATTGTGAATTCGCTCAAGATCGGCATCACAGGGGTGCGCGGCGTGGTGGGGGAGACCTTCACGCCGGAACTGGCGGCGGCCTTCGCGCAAGCCTTCGGCACTTATCTCGACTCGGGGCGCATTCTCGTTTGCCGCGACACGCGCACGTCCGCGCCGATGGTTCATGCGGCGGTGCTGTCCGGGCTTTTGGCCGCCGGGTGCGAGGCTGTCGATCTCGACATTTGCCCGACGCCGAGCCTGCAACTCGCAGTCCCCTGGCTCGAAGCCGAGGGCGGCATCTCGATCACGGCGGGTCACAACCCCGAACCCTGGAACGCGCTCAAGTTCGTACGCCCGGACGGCCTCTACCTCAACGCGACGCAGGCCGACGAACTTTTGGACATCTACCATCAAGGCGAGTTCGCCAAAGCGACCTGGCAGGGCATCCGCAGCCGCGTGGAGCGCACAGACGCCATCGCGCATCATCTGGACAAACTCGCACGCGCCTTCGACGTTGAAACGATCCGTCGTCGTCAACTAACGGTCGCCGTTGACTGCTGCAACAGTTCGTGCGCGCTGCTCTCCCCGCGCTGGCTCGACGCGCTCGGCTGCAACGTGCTGGCCGTCAACGACGACCCGACCGCTCCCTTTCCGCACGCGCCCGAACCGGGACGGCAGACGATGGCGCAACTGCGCGCCGTCACGCTCGCCGGACACGCCGATGTGGGCTTCGCGCACGACGCGGACGGGGAGCGGCTCGGTCTCGTCACGGAAACGGGCGAGATGCTGTCCGAAGAGGCGACCCTCTGCCTCGCCGCAGAGATTCAACTCAGGCGGGAGGTCGGCGCGGTCGTGACGAACATCTCGACAAGCGCCGTTCTTGAACGCGTCGCCGCGCGCTACGGTGCGACAGTCGTGCGTACGCCCGTCGGGCAGGCTTACGTCTCCGAGGCGATGATCGAAACGGGCGCGGTTGTCGGCGGTGAAGGGAGCGGCGGCGTGATCGTCCCGCGCGTGCAGTGGACGCACGACAGCGCGGCGGCGGTCGGCCTCATCCTCGAACACATCGCACGGACGGGCGAGCCGCTTTCGGCGTTGTCCGCCGCGTTGCCGCGTTTCCACATGCTCAAGCACAACATGGCGGTTGAACCCGACCGCATCCACTCGTTTTTGCAGCGCATGCGCGACGAATTGGAACGAGAGAAGATCGCCTATGACGAAACGGACGGCCTCAAGGTTTCCTGGCCTGACGGGTGGGCACACGTACGCGTCTCAAACACCGAGTCCATGATCCGCACCATCGCGGAAGCCGAAACCGCCGCCCGCGCACGCGAACTGCTCGACTGGGCGCGCGACCGTCTGGCGAAGTAATGCTCAACTCTCTGTCTTCCTTTGTGTCTCCGTGTCTTAGTGGTGGGTTGTTTTAAAAAGTCATTTACCACTAAGCCACGGAGACACAAAGGAAGACAGAGAAAACCGCTAGAGTATTGGAGTAACCCGTACTGTGATTAAACATTTTCTGTTTGCACTCATCCTACTCCCCGTCGCGTTCGCGAGCGTGCGTCTTCCGGCGGAGAGTGAGGTCAAGGCGGTTAAGGTTGTGGAAGTTCCCGGCTACACCGAAGGCGTCGTCGTAGACCGCGACGGCGCGATTTACATCTCCGACGTTTACAACGGAAACATCTACCGCATCGGCTCGGACGGCGCGGCGCGTGTGTGGGCGAAGACGAGCGCGCCGAACGGCCACAAGATTCTGCCCGACGGCACGCACCTCGTCTGCGACGGCAAGGAGCGCGCCGTGCTGCATCTCGATTCGGCGGGCAAGATCATGGGCAAGGCAGCATCCGGGTACGACGGCAAACCCTTGCGCGCGCCGAATGATCTGACGCTCGACCCGCGCGGCGGTTTCTATTTCACAGACCCCGGCGGCTCGAATCTACAAAACCCCATCGGCACAGTCCACTACGTTGACGCCGGTGGCAAGACACATCTCGTGGCCGGAGGGTTAGCGTTTCCGAACGGCATCGCGCTCAGCCGGGACGGGCGGACGCTCTACGTCGGCGAGAGCCA
>DASYMM010000487.1:0-23975 GCA_036009085.1 Pyrinomonadaceae bacterium
AAAGACGAAAGTTAAGAGGCTGTCTGAAAAGCCTAAATGAAACCCCGAAGGGGCGTCCGTGTAATAGCCCGGCGCACCGCGCCGGGTCTAAGGTTAGAACAGACCGTTAAGCCCTGAAAGGGCGACATATTTGGTCGCGTAGGTGACTATGTCGCCCTTTCAGGGCTTGAACACATTGGGACTCGTAGCTTGGGGCGGTGCCCCAAACTATCGCATCTCGCCCCTTTGGGGCTTTGAAGACTGCTTCTAAAAAGCTAGGAGGGAAGACCGGGAGGCATCGCTGCTCGCCGGCCTTCCCTTTTGCTTTTACCCAGTCTTAACTTTCGCCCGTCGCCGTTCTACTTTCGCCTCGGCGCAGGCGTGGCGTCGCTCTTGGCGAAGTAGCCCTGGCGGTAGGTGAGTTTCACGTTCGATTTGCGGAGTTCGGGGTTGATGACCTGGATTTCGAGTTTGCGATACGAACCGTCGCGACGCTTGTTGGTCGGCGAATAGGCGACGAGGAATTGCTCGCGCAGTTCGCGTTGAATTTGCGCGAAGGCTTCGCGCAGATCGTCTTCGCTGCGTGGGAAGTAGGCGCGCCCGCCCGTGCGTTCCGTGATCTTGCGGAGCGAGCCTTCGTCCACGCCCGAATAGTTGAAACTGTCGCCGATGCCGATGGCGAAAACCATCGTCTCGGTTTTGAGCGCCTGATCCACGGCCTCGCTGAGTTTCAACATGCTGCTCGTGTCTTCGCCGTCGGTCAGGAGGATGATGGCGCGTCGCGTCTTGTCGGACGATTCGGTCATGACTTCCGTGCAGGTGGCGTAGAGCGCGTCCCAAATGGCGGTCGAACCGGCGGTTGATTGGTTGTCGCCGGAGATGGGCGGCGTGCCGCCACGGACGAGGACGCCGCCGCCGACGTAACCCGAAGGCGGCACAAACTCGACGCGCTCAATCGCGCTGCGCACACGCGAAGGATTGCCGGTCAAGCCCTGTTCGAGCGTCGAATCGCCGGTGAAGGAGAGCACCGCCACTTCGTCCTTACTGGCGCGCATCACTGCGTCAACGAAGGCGCGCGCCGCGCGTTTCTCTTCGGGCAGCGTGCGCTCCTGCGAGATGCTCGTGTCAATGACGATGGCGAGCGTGAGCGGCAGATCAATGCTTTTCTGGAAAGTGAATATTTGTTGCGGCACGCCGTCTTCGAGCACGCGTATGTCTTCCTGCTTGAGGGTCGTCACAAAATGCTTGTTGCGATCAACCGCCGTGAAGATCACGTTCGTCAGGCTGGTGTCAACGCGCTCGATCTCGTCGTCGTCGAGCGTCGTGTCGTTATCCCGCTGATTGGGTGTCGCGCGCACGATGGGGGTCGGCTGTTGCTGTGGTTGCTGTTGCGAGTCGTCGCTCGCCTGACGCGGACGTGTGGCGGGCGGCTGCGAAGGCGTGTCGCCCGTCTGTTGCTGCGCCCGCGCGCCCGCGAGCGCGACGGCAAACGCCACGCCCATAGCGAGAATAAAACTGAGCCCCCGCACAAACTGGCTGCGATCAAACATTACTTTCAAACCCTTCTAGACCATTGCGGATTTCGGATTGCGGAATGCGGATTAAAAATCAAAGCGCGTCGAGAAACATGTTCCTGTCTTCTAATCCGCATTCCGCATTCATTATTTCGTCCTGTCGGCGCGTGCCGTGTAGCCGCGCCGCGTGCGAACTTTGAGGCCGTTGCGCTCGGCGGCGAGTTTAACTTCGATGCGGCGATAGCTGCCGTCGTAGTTTTTATTCGTCGGCCTGTAGGTGATGATGTACTGCCCGCGCAGTTCCTTCGCCACTTTCGTTAAGGCGCGTTCGAGATCGGTGCGGTCGCCGATGAAGAAGGCTTTGCCGCCCGTGGCGTCGGCCAGCTTGTCGAGCTTTTTGTCGTCGTCGTCTTTGACCGTGCCCGCTTCGACGCCGGGGACGACGCTCGAAAAGCCCGCCTTCGTCGAAATGGCGAAGATGATCGTCTCGGTGCGCTGCGCCATCTCGATGGCTTCGTCGAGTTCGGCGCGACTCGAAGTGTCCTCGCCGTCCGTGATGACGACGAGCACGCGCCGACCCGTGACGCCGCGCATCTTCTCGTCGCACATGCGCCAGACGGCGTCGTAGAGCGCGGTGTTCTCGCCCGGTTTCTTCACGCTGTCAACCGCCGTGTCGAGCTTGTCGAGCTTGTCCGTGAAATCCTGTAGCAGGTTGACATCGTCGTCGAAGGTGGCGAAGGCCGCTTTGTCTTTGCGCACGCGCACCACCGTGTAGAGAAAATCTTTGGCCGACTCTTTCTCGAAGCGCAGCTTGGCGGAGGCGGAAGCGGACGTGTCCATCAAAACCGCCACGTAGATCGGCGTGCCCGCGCTCTCGTCTCTGAAACTCGCGATCTGTTGCGGCTGCTTGTCCTCGAAGACGATGAAGTCGCTCATCTTGAGTCCGGCCACCAACTGCTCTTTTTTGTCCATCACGGTGATCGGCAACTGCACTTCGCGCGTGAAGACAGGGCCGACTTGCACGTCGTCCTGATCCTGCGCGGGGCGCGGTGTGGCGGTGGGGCGCGGCTGCGCGTTAGAGTTTTGCTGCGCCGCGACGGGCGCGTCGAACGCGAGCGCCGCCGCAAAAGAGAGCGCAAGCGCAGCGGCGGCGAATAACAGGGAATAGACGGCAGTTCTCATTTTTTTGCATCTGGCGGACGAAAGGGCGGAAGGCCGAGGCCACCGAATACGTCTCAAGCGTCGAGGGTTCGATGCCGCGCGGGCGAGCGTCAGTTGCCCCCCGTCCGGCGCGGCTTCGTTTAGAACGCCACAGTATAACAACCCGTTCGCCCGAACGCATGCCGGGCGTGCCGATAGTTAAGTGTCGCAATTTCAGATTTCCTTTGTGTCTTGGTGCTTTAGTGGTAAGTGGTCTGAAAAAGCATTTCACCACGAAGACACGAAGGAAGAGAGAGTTGTGTGCGGCTCAAACGAGCGCGTCGAGCATCTGCGAGAGTTCGGGGGGCAGGGGCGCGTCGAAGCGCAAGGTTTCGCCCGTCTGCGGGTGGCGAAAGCCGAGTTGTTCGGCGTGTAGAAACTGCCGCTCCATCGCGCGGATGGCGGCGCGCACGCGCACGTCCGCGACGGTCGTGTCGCGCCCGCCGTTGTAAATTTTATCGCCGACGACCGGATGCTTTAGGTGCGCGAGATGCACCCTGATCTGGTGCGTGCGCCCGGTCTTGATCTGCACGTCGAGCAGGGTGAAGCGTTCGTAAGCGCGCCTGACGCGGTAGAGCGAGAGCGCGGGACGCCCGCCGCGCACGACGGCCATGCGCGTGCGTGTGCGCGGGTCGCGCGCGAGCGGTTCTTCGATGCGCCCGCTCTCTGCGCTCACTCGCCCGTGCACGAGCGCGACGTAAGACTTGAAAACTTCCCGCGCGCGAAATTGATCCGAGAGATGTTCGTGCGCCCTCGCCGTCTTCGCGACGACCATCAGCCCCGAAGTGTCCCGGTCGAGACGATGCACGATGCCCGGACGGATGGATTGCGGACTGCGGATTTCGGATTCCTCGATGGCGGACTGCGGAATCCGAAATCGAAAGGCGAGCGCGTTGGCGAGCGTGCCCGAAGAGACTCCGGCTGCCGGGTGCACGACGAGTCCGGCGGGCTTATTCAGGACGACGAGCGAGTCGTCTTCATAGATGATGTCGAGCGGGATGTCTTCGGGCGTGAAATCGCAGGAGGGCGGGGCGGGCAGTTCGAGTTCGACCTGATCGCCCGCGCGCAGTTTGTGCGAACCCTTCAAGGCCGTGCGCCCCGCGACGAGCACGTCGCCGTCTTCGATTGATTGCTTGAGGCGCGTGCGGCTCACCGCTTCGACGCGCGCGGCGAGGAAGGCATCGAGCCGCGCGCCCGCCTCCCCGTCGTCAACCGTGAAGGCGAGCGTCGCCGCTTCGAGCGTCGTCGCTTCGAGCGTCGTCGCTTCCGGTTCGGTTGCGCTCGCCGGGAAAGTTGTTTTCGCGTCGTCGCTGTGGTTGCTGTCGTGCTTGTCGTTAATGTCGTCTGTCATTTCTTACGCGCGTGCGGTGCTGTCGGCCACCTTCCGGCCTGCGGAGAGCGAATCGTGCGAAGCGCGTCGCCAGCGCACGATGAGGACGACGAGGCACGTGAGGCCGACGAAGAGGCTGATCAACTGCGACGTGGAAAGATGCGTCAGCGACGTTAAGCCGAGGATGTCGCCGCGCGGGTCGCCGCGAAAGAATTCGATGATGAAGCGCGTCACGCCGTAGAGCACGCCGTATGTTAAGAGCACCTGGCCGTCGAAAGTTTTGCGGCGGTGGAGCCGGATGAGGAGCGCGAAGAAGATGAAGGCGGCGAAGGATTCGTAAAGCTGCGTGGGGTGTAGATGCGTGTCAATCGGCACGCCCGTCACTTGATGGCCGAGTTCGGAGAAGCGCACGCCCCAAGGCAGCGTGGTCGGCTTGCCCCAACAGCAACCGGCGGCGAAACAACCCTGTCGCCCGATGGCCTGACCTAGTGCGATGCCGGGCGCAAACGCGTCAGCCGTGCGCCACCAGGGCAGCTTATAACGCCTGACCAGAAAGTAAGCCGTCAAGACCGCCGCGAGGAAGCCGCCGTAAAACACTCCCCCCGAACGCAGGAAATCGAGCGACAACAGGCGCGACGGCGCGGCGCGATATTCCGGTTCGACCGCGAGCAACAAGACCTTCGACCCGACAATCGCCGCCAGCAACAACCACAAGCCCAGATCGAACACGCGCTCGCGCGGCAACCCGTCGCGCGCGCCGAGACGCGCCGCCACCAGGAGCGCGCAGAGGAAGGCCAACGCCAGCAACACGCCGTAAGTGTTAATCGGAAAATTGCCGATGCGAAAAATTTCTGGATACATGCGATTGGTTAGTTGTCCGTAGTCAGGCGTCCGTTGTTTTTTGTCTGTGCCTAGTTAATCAATTCCATCTTTAGCAACTCGTTCGGAAAGCCACAAACAACGGACACCTGACTACGGACAACGGACAAAAGCTCACTGACTACTCACAGTAGAATGCCGTTTCTGCTTCCTGCCTTCCAAGATCAGATCGAGCGCAAACAGCCCTGCGCCGAAGCAGATGCTGGCGTCGGCGATGTTGAAGGTCGGCCAGTGATAGCTGCCCGCATAGACGTGTATGAAGTCTATGACGTAGCCGAGCCGCAAACGATCCGTTAAGTTGCCCGCGATGCCCGCGAGCAGGAGCGCGCACGCGCCGAGCGTGCGGTCGTCGTTGCGCTGCGTGCGAAAAAAGTAGGTGAGCACGGCGATGGCCGCAGCCGTGGCAAGTGCGGCGAGCGCATAACGACCCCACGCGCCGCCCTCCTGCAACTGCCCGAAGGCGACGCCCGGATTCTCCGCGTAAGCGAGATCGAGGAAGCCGCTGATGAGCGTCTTGTCCTGCCCGAGGCGGAGCGTCCGCACCGCCCAAGCCTTCGACATCTGATCCGACATGTAGATGCCGAAAGCCGCGAGCAGATACCAGATGCGCCAACTGGCGAAATACGGATTGCGGATTACGGAATGCGGATTGGGAGCACTCTCTCTTGTCATGCCGCCCCCCCTTCCCCTTCGATCTCGGCCAGAGCTTCGACGCAACGCTCACACGCCGTCGGGTAGCGCGCCGATTCGCCGACGCGCGTGGAATAGTTCCAACAACGCTCGCACTTCTCGCCCTCGGCGCGTTCAACCTTGACGCTCGGCGGAGCCTGCGCGTCGCCCGTGCGTACCAGCGCGACCTGCGACACGATGAAGGTGTAACGCAGTTGATCTTCATAACGGGTCAGCAAGGTATAGACCGGATCGGGCGCGGCGATCTCGATGCGCGATTCGAGGCCGCTCCCGATGAGCTTCGCCGTGCGCGCATCTTCCAGCGCGCGCAACACCACATCGCGCACTTCAAATAACTGCGACCAGCGCGCGGCCAACTCCGCATCGTGTAAGTTGAGCGGCGCGGGAAACTCCGCCATGTGAACCGAAGCGAGCGGCTTCGCAGCGTCGTCGTCCGCGCGCGGGATGTTCTCCCAGATTTCGTCGGCGGTGAAAACTAAGAGCGGCGCAAGGAGTCGCGCGAGCGCGTCGGCGATGGCGTGCAGGGCGGTCTGCGCGGAGCGTCGCGCGTGTGAACGCGGCGCGGCGGTGTAGAGCCTATCCTTGATGATGTCGAAGTAGCGCGCCGAGAGCGTCACGGTGCAGAAGTTGTAGAGCGCGTGATAGACGGTGTGAAACTCGTAAGCTTCGTAAGCCGCGCGCACGCGTTCGATCACGCTGTCGAGTTCGGCGAGCGCCCAACGGTCGATCTCCTGCATCTCCGCTTGCGAAACAGCGTCGCGCGCGGGGTCGAAGCCGTCGAGGTTGCCGAGGGCGAAGCGCGCGGTGTTGCGCATTTTGCGATAGCCGTCCGAGACGCGTTGCAGGATTTCGGGCGAGCAGCGCATGTCTTCGTGATAATCGGACGAGGCGCACCAGAGGCGTATGATCTCCGCGCCCGATTCCTTGATCACGTCGTTCGGCGAGACGGCGTTGCCGCCGGACTTGTGCATCGCCTTGCCCTGACCGTCAACCACCCAACCGTGCGTGAGCACGGCGCGATAAGGCGCGCTGTCTTTCGCCGCGAGGCCGACCATCAGAGACGAGTTGAACCAGCCGCGATATTGATCGCCGCCTTCCAGATACACGTCCGCAGGGAATCTCAACTCCTCGTAGTGTTCGAGCACGGCGACGCAGGACGAGCCGCTGTCGAACCAGACATCTAGGATGTCCGTCTCCTTCGTAAACGCGCTGCCCTGACACTTCGGGCACGCGAAATTTTCCGGCAGCAAATCTTTCGCCTCGCGCGCGTACCACGCGTCCGAAGATTCGCGCTCGAAGATATCCGCGACGTGTTTGATGAGCGAGGCGTCGGCGATGGTTTCGTTGCACGCGTCGCAGTAGAAGGCGGGGATCGGCACGCCCCACACGCGCTGTCGCGAGACGCACCAATCGGGACGCCCTTTCAGCATGTTCCGCATCCGATCCTCGCCCCACGCCGGAATCCATTCGACTTTGTGCGCCACTTCGCGCAGCGCGCCCGCGCGCAGGGAGACGGGCGGGTCTGTCTCGTTGTCGGTGAAGTTCGAGAGCGGGCGACCGTCCTCGTCCAGTTCGGCGGGCGGTTCGCCCGCGTGCGCGTCGAGCGAGATGAACCACTGCGGCGTGGCGCGGAAGATGACCGGGTTCTTGCAACGCCAACAGTGCGGATAACGATGCTTGTATTCTTCCATGAACAAAAGCGCGCCGCGCTCGCGCAGGAACTCCACGATCTTCGCGTTCGCCTCGAACACGCGCTCGCCCGCGAAGAATTCGACTTCCTCTGTGAAGCGTCCGGCACTATCAACCGGACAGTAGATGTCCAGACCGTACTGCTTGCCGATCACGAAATCGTCGTGGCCGTGTCCGGGCGCGGTGTGCACGCAGCCCGTTCCCGCTTTGCTCGTTGCAGACTTATCGCGCGCCTCTTTCACGTCGAGTTCCGTTTCGGCGTCGGCCTCGCCGCCGAGCGTCACGTGGTCGCCGAGGATGACGAGCGATTTCCTGTCGAGCCACGCGTGGCGACATTCGAGACGGTCGAGCTTTGCGCCCGAGAAGCGCGCGACGACGCGCGGCGCGTCAAGGCCGCACTTCTCCGCGACGGCTTCCGCCAGTTCGCTTGCGACGACGTAAACCTCTTCGCCGTTTTCAATCGCCGCGTATTCAAAATTAGGATTGACGGCGATGGCGAGATTCGCCGGAAGCGTCCAAGGGGTCGTCGTCCAGATGAGGAAGAAAACTTTCCGACCGGCGAGCGCGGCGTCGATCTCCGACGGGTCGCTTGCGAGCGGAAACTTCACATAGACGGACGGACTCGTGTGCTCCTTGTACTCGACTTCGGCCTCGGCGAGCGCGGTCTGATCATAGACGCACCAGTAGACGGGACGCGCGCCCTTGTAGACGTAGCCGCGTTCGACGAAGCGACCGAAGAGCCGCGCCGTCTCCGCCTCGTATTGATTCGACATCGTGAGATATGGATTCTCCCACAATCCCAAAATGCCGAGTCGTTGGAAGTCTTTCGTCTGACGCTTCAATGCGTCGGTCGCATGCTCGCGACACGCGCGGCGCACGCTCAAGGGCGGCATGTTCGCCTTCTTCGCGCCGAGTTTTTTGTCCACGTAGAGTTCGATGGGCAGCCCGTGACAATCGTAGCCGGGCACGTAGGGCGAATCGTAGCCGAGCATCGTGCGCGATTTGACGACGAAGTCCTTGACGATCTTGTTGAGCGCGGTGCCGAGATGAATGTCGGAGTTGGCGTAGGGCGGCCCGTCGTGGAGGATGAACTTTTCGCGCCCCTCGCGCGAGGCGCGGACGAGTGCGTAGAGATTCAACTCCGACCATTTCTTGAGGCGCGCGGGTTCGGCCTGCGTGAGATTGGCTTTCTGCGCGAAGTTGGTCTTCGGCAGGTTGACGGTCTTTTTGAGTTCCAGAGGTGTTTCGGTAGTCATAACAGTTTTCAAAAATTTTCTAGTTCAAATCTTGCAACATAAAACCGGAAAGTCCCAAGTCCAAAGTCTGACCTTGAACTTGGGACTTTGGGATGTGGAGCCGGACGCGTCTGTCAGCCGATGAACATCTCATCCTCTCCGTAGGTCTGGTCAATCTGTTTTGGGGCGGGCGACACCAGCACTTCCAGACCGCGCCGGACGCCCGCCATAATCGCGGCCAACTCGCGCGCCGGTTCGACCAGTTTCGTGTGGATGAAAAAGGTTGTGGCGGTGAACTGTTTCTGCGCCTGGTCAACCGTGCGGCTTATCTGTTCGACCTTGTCGCGCGCCGTGACGGACGTATAGCCGACGAGTTGCTTGAGTTCGCGCACCTCTTCTTTGATGAGCGCGGAGGATTCAGAGAAATTGACGGAGGCCGTCGCCAGATGCGTTGACATCAGCGTCACCTGTTCGGCCACCTCTTTGCCCTGCACCGTGATCTCTTTGACCTGTTCGCTTAAAAGCGCGACGCGATCCAGCAGCGGCTCCGCGCGCCGTTCGAGATTGCCGACCATCAACACGACGCGCCGCACCGTGAGCGCCATCATCACCACGGCGACGGCAATCGCGATGAAGGCCACGGCGACGATCAACATGAACCAGAACGCCGGGTCGTTTACGCTCATCTGGAAAGCTAGCATAAGCACTCTTCAATTGCGGATTGCGGATTGCGGATTGAAAGACAATCGGAATGAAAGACAACAGGATTTCTAATCCGCAATCCGCAATCCGCATTCGTTAAGATTTGTCCGGCTCGTAGTACGTCGGCGCGGGGTTGAGAATGTTGGTGCTTTCGGTGCGGCGTTTCTCTTCGGCGTAGGCGCGCTTGCCCGCGTCAATGGCGGCAGACAAATTTTCACCGCGCTTGACGGCGGCCTGACGCGCTGCGCCCGCCACTTCGCCCGCTTTCGTGGAAGCCGTGGAATAAAGTTCGGTCGCGCGTTCGCGCGAAACTTCGTAATACTCGTTGGCTTTATCGCGCGCGCGATCCACGCCCTGCCGCGTCACGTCGGCGATGTCGCCGCGCAACTCCCGCCCGGACTTCGGCGCAAACAGCAAGGCCGCGAGCGCGCCCACCGCGCCGCCGAGTAGAAAGCAAGTGACTTGCGTGGAAAGGTTCGCGCCGCCGCCTTCGTCTGCGCGTCGCTGGCGAATCTGTGCGCCTTGCCT
The DNA here is from genome assembly GCA_036009085.1 of Pyrinomonadaceae bacterium. Classification (GTDB taxonomy): domain Bacteria; phylum Acidobacteriota; class Blastocatellia; order Pyrinomonadales; family Pyrinomonadaceae; genus JAIVJZ01. The sequence continues at coordinate 9,747 of DASYMM010000487.1, forward strand.
GGACATCACGTGACCTCTTTTCTCCGAATCGAGGCGCGTAAGCCTCGACGTTTAGTGTCTGAAAACTTGATGTTTATCGTCCCGCGCAAAAACTATAACAAAGAGGCGCGAAGCGGCGCAAGAAACGCTCAGAAACTACAGGTTAAGAAGATGTGAAAACTTCCGCCGGCAACGGGTCGGCCTTCGTGCGCGCTTTCAGTTTCCGGCGATAGTAAATCACGAGCACGACGGCGAGCGTCTGGCCGAGCGAGGTCGCCCAGAGTTGACGCCACGGTTCGGGCAAGAGCACGAGGAGGCTTCCAGAGAAGGCCGCGACCGCGCCGAAATAACCGCCGAGCATCTTGACGAGGTGCTCGTAGAGCCACAGGTTTTCCGAGAAAGGAAAACCGAGCGGGCGCGCAAAACGATATAAGTCGTATGCGGCATAGAGCACGCTCCCGACGCCGAGCGAATACAGGCGACCCGATACTTTCAGCCGCCCCGAACCTTACGCCCAACGCCCGGCGCAAGTTCCTCTCTTTCCCACGTAGTTCTTTGCGTCTTCGCGTCTTGGTGGTGAATCCTTCTTAAGCCAACTCACCACCAAGACGCGAAGACACGAAGAAGGCACAGAGCACAAAGCAATTTAGGATGCCGCCGCGTCGTGCCTCACTTGATGAGATGTTTGAGTTTGTCGTAGTCCCAACACAGCAGGTGGAGGCTCGCGAGCAACATCAGGCCGGTGATGAAGGGCGTGCCGGTGAAGTGGAGCGAGACGGTGATGACGAAGATGTTCAGGATGAGCGGGAAGTAGACGAGCGCGCCGATGGTGGCGGTTCGGGGGATGAGGAGGAGCGCGGCGGCGGCGAGTTGGCACAGGCCGAGGAATCGCCAGTAGAAGCCCGTGCGATACATCGCCTCGAAGAAAAAGCCGACGGGATTATCAACGCCAAGGATCGTAAAGCGGTTGCCGACGACTTTCGTGAGGCCGGACGGCAGGAAGCCGAGCGCAAGCAGAACCCTTGTCACGACTGTGAAGACTTTTAAGTATCGCTGCCCTTTGACTCTCGCATGCGCGCGATCTATTGAAGACTGTCCGCTCATAGTTATTTAAACGCGAAACCCTGCAAGCGATTAACACCCGCTCCCGGATGTTTAGCCACGCGCACGTCGTCTGGAATTATCCACCGCCGCGGCAACACCAATCGCGGCTCATGCGCTCAAACTGTCGCTTTAGCCTTCTTCCGCGCCGGCCTCCCGGCGGAGCGAATTTGCTGCACATGCGCGACGAAGGCTTGCGCATCGTGGCCGCCCACGATCTCGCCTATCACTTCGAGCGGCAACTCTTCGGCGCGCTGGAAGTTGATGCAGCTTTTCCCGCACTTGAGTTTCTTCGAGGCGGCAGCGTCGAACTTCGCTTTCATCTCCGGGAAGACGTAGAGCGGGACGAGGTAGAGACTGATGTAGTTCTTCTGATTCGCCAGCGCGACGTACCAGTCCGCGCCCGCCTTGAAACTCAAAAACTTCGCGCCCACCTCCTCCGCGTAACCGTCTGGAATATGCGCGCGCACCCACCCCCACACGCGCTCGATCTCCCGGCGTCGCTCCGAGGGCAAGCTGTCAAGATATTGTTGGTATAAAAGATTGTTCTCCATCAACGTGTCTCCTTCATAAAGTTGATTCGGCAAGCGTTCGCTCGGATGAGTTGTGCAGCCTCCGCTTGCTACCCGATGGAGGCTACATAAACGGGCGGCAAGCCGATGCGCCCGGCGAGCGATTTGAGCTTTGCGGCATACTGCGGATTGCGCTCGCCGCTCGCAGGCGGCACGGGCAGATTGAAACAGAGAGCCGGAACGACGCTCCCGTCGGCGAGCCTTGCCGCGACCGCTTCGGGACGGTAAACGCTCACGGACGCTTCCGCGTATAGCGCGTCCACTTCCGCGTGAGTCAGCGAGAAGACGACTCCGTGCGCTGTCCGGCCTTCGCACGGGACGAGCGTAGCGCGTGCGCCGATGACCAGAGAAAAATTTTCCACCGAGGCCACCCGGCGATTCGCGGGCTTCATACCTTTTTCCCGCAAGAGAGCCTCGTCCATGAACAACCCGTAGAAAAAAACGTCTATGCTTCTCGGTTCCGCTTCAGTCATGGCGCGCACCCGTTCGAGAGTCTAATTTCAAACGGTAAGAAAGCGAGGCGAGAAGATTTTTGTACGTCTTGCTGCTCGTCAAATCCAGTTCGGTTTTGAGCATCATGGTGTTGAGGTGGCGGGTCGAATGAGTGGTGAGGCGAGGCTTTACGCAGCGACATCTATGTAGGAGGAATAACTGCTCGGCTCCGGGATTTCGTAGCCTTCTTCCCGCAAGCCCTCGATATGGAATTCAAGCGCCTCTTGAATATTTCGCTCCACTTCTTCTTTAGTTTTCCCGGTCGAGCCACAGCCCGGCACATCCGGTGAATAAGCTGAATAGCCGGTTTCTGTTCTTTCGACGATGATCAAATATTTCTTCATCACTTGAGACCTGCCTGCTTGAGAATATTGTTCAGCGTACCCGAAGCCATATCGTCGCCCGGATTACCCGGCACAGTGACTAAACCGGGCTTCGTCGGGTGTTTATACTGATGATGGCTACCTTTGGTTCTCACCCAGTACCATCCATCTTTTTCAATCAACCTGACAATCTCTCGTACCTTCACGGCGCAACAATAATTCTTCCTTTCAAACCGGTCAACATTCAGTTATCAGCGTTTAACTGGCCGGATCGTCGTTCTGGTAGCCGAGGAGTTTGCGGTAGAGGGTTTTGCGTCCGATGCCGAGGGTGCGGGCGGTGCGGGTTTTGTCGCCGCCGGTGTAGTCGAGGGTGGCTTCGATGGCGCGGCGTTCGATCTCTTCGAGGGTGGAGGGCACGTCGAGTTCGAGTTTGATGTGGCGGCCTTCCGATGAGGCGCGCGTGCGTTCGGTGCGTGTGTGGGCGCGCGCTTCGATGAGTGGGCGCGCGATGGCTTCGGGCAGATCGTCAACTTCGATCTGGCGACCCGAGGCGATGATGACGGCGCGCTCGATGGCGTTCTCCAGTTCGCGGACGTTGCCCGGCCAGTCGTAAGTGGTGAGTGCTTCGAGCGCGTCTTTCGAGATGCCGGAGATGTAGCGTCCGGTCTTCTGCTTGTAGTGTTCGAGAAAATGTATGACGAGCGGGTGCACGTCTTCGGCGCGCTCGCGCAAGGCGGGCAGGCGGATCGGGAAGACCGAGAGACGATAAAAGAGATCGCGCCGGAACGTGCCCGCTTCCACCGCGCGCTCAAGATCAACATTCGACGCGGCGATAACGCGCACGTCCGCCTTGATGACTTCGTTACCGCCGACGCGCGTAAACTCGCCGTCCTGCAACACACGCAGCAACCTGACCTGCGCCGACAGACTCATCTCGCCGATTTCGTCCAGAAAGAGCGTGCCGCCGTCTGCCTCTTCAAACTTGCCGCGCCGCTGCGCGCGCGCGTCCGTGAACGCGCCGCGCTCGTGGCCGAAGAGTTCGGATTCGAGGAGCGTTTCGGGAATCGCGCCGCAGTTGAGTTTGACGTAGGTGCGCTCTTTGCTGTGCGAGTTGTAGTGAATGAGGTTGGCGAGGAGTTCTTTGCCCGTGCCGGATTCGCCTTGAATGAGCACGGAGGTCTGCGTGTCTGCGACGTTCAAGGCGAGTTCGATGGCGCGACGGATGGCGGGAGCTTGGCCGATGATGCGGTCTTCGGCGCGGCGTTGGTGGAGCACCGTGCGCAGGCGCATCACTTCGGCGGAGAGTTGGTCGCGCTCAAGCGCGGTGCCGAGTTGATCCGCGATGCCTTCGACGAGCGCGGTCTCGTGTTCGTCGAAGCTTTCGCGCGGCGCGCTCCAGACGAGGCCGAGGAGTCCGAAGGTCTGCCCGCCGATGTGGACGGGCGCGACGAGCGCGGCGTGGCCGCCGAGCGTCGCGTTGAAGACGAAGCGGACGGGCGGCGGGAGCGTCGTGTCGAAGACTTGCAGCGTCTTGCCTTCCTTGAACAACTCCTGAACGGCGGGGTAATCCGTGATGTCAATTGACATGCCGTGCTCTTTGATGAGACCGCGCACGCCTTCCGTGGCGGCGTGCGGCGCGGCCTTGAAGGCGGCGAGGCTCACGGCCTTGCCCGTCGGGTTCATCACGCCGAGCGCGCAGTAGTCCGCGCCGACGAGCGCGAGAGCGCGTTCGAGTACGAGCGAAGTGACTTCGTTGAAATCAGAGCGCGCGTTCAAAGTGTTGGCGATTTCAAGAAGCGCGCGTGTGCGGTGCGATTCGCGTTGCTGGTCTGTGTAGAGTCGCGCGTATTGATAGCCGACGGCGATCTGGCGGGCGATGGATTGGAGGAAGGAGACTTCTTCGTCGAGCCACTTGCGCGGCGCGCGCACCGTATGCATGCCGACGAGTCCGAGCACGTCGCCCGCGAGGACGACGGGCACGACGAGGAGCGAGCGCGTGTTGAGGCTCGCGGGCAGGAGACTGACTTTCGGATCGAGGTCGGGCGCGGCGGTGTCGTCAATGCGGATGGGCTGTGCGAGGTTGAAGCGTCCGGCGAGTTGGCGAAAGTCAACGGGGACGGACATGCCGAGGCTCGAAGGAATGTCTTCGCTCGCGCGCCATTCGTGGCTGATGCGCAGTTCGCCTTCGGAGGCGAGTTGGATCACGTCGCAACGATCCACGTGCATCATCTGGCCGAGTTCGCTGACGACGGCTTGGAGGAATTTGTCGAGGTCGATCTTGGTGTGGATGGTCGGCGCGAGGCGATTGATGATCGCTTCGCGCGCTTCGTGCATCTTGATCTTGCGTTCGAGCGAAAGCGTCTCGATGCTCGTGATGGGCGTCGGCTGCAAAGACAAAGGGCTGCGTGCTCCTTACCAACAAACTCGCCGGAGGCGCGCGACAAAACCGTGCGTGTCGGCTTCAACTTCGCCGCACCCGGCGCGCCATCTTTGCGAGGAGATTGTTAAGGACAGATGATAACAAAGAAGGGATGAGGGATGAAGGATGAGGGATGAATAAGGAAAAGTAGTTGAGTGCTTTTTCTTATTCATCCCTCATCCTTCATCCCTCATCCCTTAATTCTGTGCGGTTTCTTCGGTGAGATGAAAGAAGAGGCGCGCGTCGGCGGGTTCGAGCACGGGGTGGTAGGTTTTGCCGTAGTTGGCGACGATCTTGCGGACGTAGTTTTGGGTTTCGGGAAAGGGCGGGATGCCGTCGTACTTGTCAACGGAGCCTTCGCCCGCGTTGTAGCCTGCGAGCGCGAGTTCGACGTTGCCGTCGAAACGCTTCAGGAGCCAGCGCAGGAGTTTCGTCCCGGCATAGACGTTCTGTTCCGTGCCCGTCTTGCCTTCGACGGCGAAGCGCGTGGCGGTAGCGGGCATCATCTGCATCAGCCCTTGCGCGCCCGCGTGCGATTCGGCCTCGGTCTTGTAGCGCGATTCCTGATAGGCGACGGCGTGAATGAGGCGCGGGTCAACGCCGTACTCTTTGCCTGCGCGAAAGATCATCTGATCAATTTCGTCGTCGCCGGACGTGGGGATGTCCGTGGGGATGAAGTTTTCGTTGTGGCGAACTCTGGCCGCAACCGAAGGGGCGAAAACACGTGTGCCGACGTTAGTAAAATTAGCGAAGAGAAAAAGTGCGAATAAAGTTAAGAGTGATAATTTGAAAGAGCGGAAATGAGTGACGTGCCGGGTAATCTGCATTCAGTTCGTTCTCCATGTGAGCTAGGGTCAAAACCGAAGTTTTAACGCCATCGGTTGCATCGTTAAATGCGGTGCAAAGGTTGGGGGCTACGCATGGTCGAAACGATTCGCAAAGAGCATTAATCGAGACCGGGGATAAGATGGACGAAACGCCCTCCCGGTTGCTTCGAGCGCACGAAACATATGCAAATAAGTCCTTTTGCTGTCTGTATTTAAAACACGCGGGCGCAAGTCGCTGACAGGGCAAAAGTTCTCTCAAAAGTCGTTCATCCTGAGCGATGATTTAACCCGACGGACGGGGCTTTGGCGTATCGAAAGGGTGCAAAATTTTCCGTTTTGGGGAAATTTTTTTGCGCGTGTCGGGCGTAAAACGCCTGCGGCTATGAAAGGCTCGTCGCTTTATCGTCGCCTCAATTAAGGACGCGGAAAAACGTGTGTCTAAAAATAGACACACGAGGCGTTTCGTTCTCTGTAGTTCACACTTGCGCTGCTGCCGAAAATGAGAATACCGCCAATTTCCCTGACGAGGCATATTCGTTAACAACGGAATAAGAATTGCACGGGCATGGTGTAGCAGAAAATAGTAGTTCTCACTTTTTCAGCTTATAAGGGCCTCAACCAACACCCTTATATATATTCCACAGAGCTAAGAACGAACCGGGGAGTCAGTTCGGGCTGAAACGCCTGACGAACACTGGCGTCTTCTGCCTCCATGAGTGCCGCGCATGCGACGCCTACGGTTTGCCTTCCACACAGGTCAAAGACGTGTGCCAGAGCCTTCGAGCCATCGAGGGCAGCACCGCCTCACAGATAAGGTTCCTCACCTTATCCCTCATTCCCTCGACCATTTCTAAAGGAGATTACCAATGGGACAAGACATACAATCCCTGATTCCGGTCGCCTTGAAACTCATCGCCGATCAGAACAAGTTAAAAGACCTCCAACCGGCCGGTTGGGTGGCCGACCGCGTACCCTCAACCGGCGCGGTCATCTATCAAGTGAACGCAGTCCAGAAGGACAAGCCGAACGGGCCGATCTTCAGCGTGGTTATAGACGACAATGGCAAGGTCGTTGATTTGAAAGCCCTTGAGGCGAGCGAGAAGGTCGATCTCTTTCCGCCGTTTCCGCGCGCCGGTACGGCAGCCCCGAGAGTTGCCGGTGCCGCTGCCTCCGACGCCGAATCTGACGAGGCCGCCGCCGCGCCTGTGGATATTAACCCCGCCGTGCGCACGACATCCTTTGCGGCGGCTGTCGCGCTCGCCGCGCCCGTCACCATCAATCCGAGCGTCAACGATCTGCATCTTGCTCCCGGCGAGGTCTTCACAGAGGATATTCACGTCACCGTCCCGGCCAGCCCCGCGCCGTTGTTCGACGTGTACTTCCTTGCCGACACGACCGGAAGCATGACCTCTATCATCAACGCGGTGAAAGCCGGAGCCTCGAACATCCTGAACACGCTCAGCAGCCTGTTCCCCAACATGGCATTCGGCGCGGGGAACTACAAAGACTTCGCCAGCAACCCGCCCGATCCTTTTGCCTTTCAGCCGCAACAAGCGCTCAACATCAACAAGGTGCTGACACAGAATGCGATCAACAACTGGAGCGCGAGCGGCGGCGACGACACCCCCGAAGGACAACTCTTCGCGCTCCAGCAAATCGCCACGAATCCGGTCATCGGGTGGCGTCCCGGTTCGCAACGGATACTCGTCTGGTTCGGCGACGCGCCGGGTCATGACCCTATCTGCGCCCCGCAATTCGTGCCGAAGCTCATCAGCGAGATGCTCGCCGGGCCGCCGGCAACCGTGGACAACGTCAAAGACGCCCTCAACGCCGCCAAGATCAAAGTGCTCGCCATCAGCACGAACACCGGCGTCGCCAACGGACTCGACGGTGTTCCGTCGCAGGATAAATATCCGTGTGCTAACGTCGGCACCGCCGGGCAGGGGACGCGCATTGCCGCAGCAACGGGCGGCTCCTTCACCTCCGGCGTCAACGCCGCCACGATCAGCAACACGATCATCGCGCAGGTCACGGCGGCCACGAACATCTTCAACAACATCAAGCTGGTTGCCGCCGGAGGCATCCCGCCGTTTGTGACTTCGATCACACCCGCCGGAGGCTACGGGCCGGTTGATAACAAGGGACACGACTACGTCTTCAAGGTCGTCTTCACAGGGCCGCCGTGCAAGGAGACGGATCAAGTCTTCAACGGCACGCTCGATGTGGTCGCCGACGGCAAGGTGGTCGCCCAGAAGAAAGTGACGCTCACCGTCATCGCTTGCGAGCGGTTCAGTTACGGTGTGAAGTTCCTGTGCGGGTATGTGAAGGAGACGCCTCCCGGCGTGGTGCCGCTCTCGGCTGCGGCGACGCTCCGACCCGGCATCTACTCGACGGAAGTGAACATCCTGAACTATCACGCGACGCCCATCACGATCCACAAGTACCTCTACCCGCTGATGCGGCAGATGGAGCCGGTCGGGCGCGAGCCGCGCAGCGTCGGACGCCGTGGCACGGATGCCATCACGCTTCCCGGCAAGAGCGCGACCTTCGACGATTGCGCACGCATTCACGAGATTCTGCGTGAGCCGGTGAACGACGAGCCGCTATCGATCTACTACCTTGAGATCGTGAGTCCCGTGGAGTTGACGGTCACGGCTGTCTATACCGCCAACGACTTGCGCGGGGTCTCGGTCGCGCTGGATGTCATGCAGGTGGAAGGCAAACAGCTCAAGCGATAGAGAGCAAAACGCGACGGGCGGCTCTTGCCCGCGCCGCAACCCGGGGAGCGGTTGGCGTGTTCACACGTCAACCGCTCTCTTCTTTTGCTTCGAGGGCAAATCCGGCACGCGGTTGCGTGCGCGCTCTCGCGCTTCGTATAATTGCGCGCAGTCTAAATGTTCAAACTCAATTTAACTCCCCGGAAACGAAGAAAAGATTTATGCCGATTTACGAATACAGTTGCCAGAAGTGCGGGGCGCACGTGGAAGTGATGCAGAAGATCACGGATAAGCCTCTGAAGCGTTGCAAGAGTTGCGGCGGGAAGTTGGAGAAGGAGTGGTCAACCACCAGTTTTCAACTCAAAGGCACGGGCTGGTACGTGACGGATTACGCGGCGAAAAAATCGGGCGCGGGTGAAAACGAGTCCGCCCCGAAGAGCGAAAGCGCGTCCAAAACGGACGGCGCATCCGAAACCAAGGCCGCCCCCGCGACGGAAACCAAAGCCGAACCCGCCGCTTCCACCAACGCCGCGCCCGCAGAAGAAACTAAACGCAAGAAAACCTCCCGGCCTGTCGCGACATCCAACGGCTCGAAAAGCGATTGAATCCCAACCCGCACCCGGAGCCAAGCCTGTGTCGTACCGTAAATTTTCCATTGCCTTGAGCCTCATACTCGCGGCCTGTCTCGTGGTGGCAGGGCAGGCGGGGCGTCGTCCCACCTCCTCGCGCGAACGCTCCACGATGCTCAACATCGTCGCCGTGCGCGAAGACGGCTCGCGCGCGCCCATCACCTCCAAAGACCTCGCCATCTACGACGACGGCATCGAACAAAGCATCCAGAACTTAATGCCCGACTCCGGCCCCGCGCGCATCGTCCTCCTCTTCGACAACTCCTTCTCCCTGCGCACGGACATTCCGAAACTCGCAAACGTGGCGCGCGAGTTTGCCTACGAGATTTTTGAGGGCGACCAACTGCTCATCGCCGGCTTCGACGAACGCGCCGAACAACTCTCAGCCGATTGGACGGACAAGACGAAAGACGTGGAAGATGCCGTCGCGCTTCTGAGGAAGAAGGGCGACCCGCACCTGTTCGACGCCATCAACGATGTCGTCGAGGTGGCCTTGCGCCCGCTCACCGGCGCGAATCGCAAGCGCATCATCGTGCTCATCGGCGACGGACTCGACCGTGGCAGCAACATCAAGTTCAAAGACCTGCTCGCCGAACTGCAAAAGAGCGACATCACCGTCTACGCTCTCCAAATCCCGGATCGCACGGGCGGCGCGTATCGCCGCGACCGGCCAAAGCCCACGCAGGTCGTCCAACAACTCGCCGAAGGCACGGGCGGGCGCATCCTCCCGCTCGATACCCCCGGCGAATCCGCCAAGGCCATCTGCGACGAACTGCGCCGCAATCGTTACGTCCTCTCTTACTCCCCGACCGCGCTGCCTTATTCAGAGGTTCGCCGCCTGCTCATCGTCGGCAACCCCGGCATCAACGTCCGCTACAAGACCGCACAGCCGCCTAACAACAAGTGACGAGTGACGAGTGACAAGTGACGAGCCAGAATCAAGACAAGTTTGAAGACAGGATAGCTGCTTTAACTTGTCACCTGTCACTCGTCACCTGTCACTCGTCACTTGTCACTGCTCTTGGAGTAGAAGTAGAACATCACGCCGATGACGACGATAAGGATGATTTCGAGGAGGGCGAAGTAGGCGGGGTCGAAGCCTTCGGCCTCGTCGCGCGCGTGTTGATAGACGACGAACGTGCCGAAGATCACGGCGGTCGCCAGCCAGATGATTTGACGTTTTGTATCCCACACGGCGAGTCGATTCGGCTAAAGGAAAACCTTCACCGCAGAGACGCAGAGTTAACGCAGAGAAGACGCAGAGAGTTGAACAGTCTTCTCTGTGGTTCTTTGCGGCTTTGCTCCGCGTCTCTGCGGTGAGTCTTAATCTTCACAAGAGTTCAAGCGCGAAGTTTTTGGAGACGTTCGGCGGCGGCGTGGAGCGTCTCGTCTTTTTTGCAGAAGCAGAAGCGCACCTGTTGCGCGCCGAGCTTGGGGTCGCTGTAGAAGCTGGAGCCGGGGACGCAGGCGACGCCGACCTGCTGGATCAGGTGGCGCGTAAACTCTATGTCGCTCGTGAACCCGAACGCGCTGATGTCCGTCATCACGTAGTACGCGCCGTCTGGACGAAAGATTTTGAACCCGGCCGCTTCGAGGATCGGCAACAGCAGATCGCGGCGCGCGACGTAGTCGCTCTGCAAGTGCTCGTAGTATGCGGGCGGCAGACGCAAGGCCATCGCTCCGGCGGCTTGCAGGGGCGCGGCTGCGCCGACGGTGAGGAAGTCGTGCACTTTGCGTATCGCGCTCGTGATCGCGGGCGGCGCGATGCAATAACCGACGCGCCAGCCCGTGACCGAATAGGTCTTCGACATCGAATTGACGATGACCGTGCGCTCCCGCATGCCTTCAAGTTGAGCCATCGAGATGTGCTTGATCTCCGCGCCTTCGCGCGGGTAGAGGATGTGTTCGTAGATTTCGTCTGTGAAGCAGAGCGCGTCGTGCTCGCGGCAGAGCGCGGCGATGAATTCGAGTTCGTCGCGCGTGAAGACTTTGCCCGTCGGGTTGTTCGGGTTGCAGATAATGATCGCTTTGGTGCGTTCGTTGAAAGCCGCGCGCAGTTCGTCGCGGTCGAACGTCCAATCGGGCGCGCGAAGCGGGACGTAGCGCGGGCGCGCGTCGGAGAGGATGGCGTCGGGCGCATAGTTTTCGTAAAACGGCTCGAAGATGACGACCTCTTCGCCGGGGTCAACGGTCGCCATCATCGCCGCGATCATGCCTTCGGTCGAGCCGCAGGTGACGGTGAGTTCCGTCTCCGGGTCAACGTCGAGTCCGAGATACCAGCGCGTCTTCTCCGCAATCGCCTCGCGGAAATCACGCGCGCCCCAAGTGATCGCATACTGGTTTACGTCCGCGTCAATCGCGCGCATTGCGGCTTCTTTAATTTTGGCGGGCGCGGGAAAATCGGGAAAGCCTTGCGAGAGATTCACCGCGCCATGCTTGATGGCCTCGCGCGTCATCTCGCGGATGACCGACTCGGTGAAGCGGCGCGCCTTCTGCGAGACGTGGCGGTCGGGTGTTGTGGCGGCGGGTCGTGTCATGTAAATTTAACTCGTGCGAGAAATAAGATTTCGGAAATAAATTGACCGCAAGGCGGGATGCTCGCACAGTTGGCAGCATTCAGGCAAATCTGGAAACAGCGATGAGCGAAGAGAGCCGAGAGAACAAATGTCCGATGGGGAATCGTCCGTGGCTGGCGACTTTTCTCGTGGTATCCTTCCTGCTCGTGGTACTGGCGAAAAAATTGGGCTGGTTGTAAGCGTCGTCGTTTACGGAGGATGGGGAATGAAGCGATTCTGCCTGCTCGTGTTGATGCTGGCGTCGGTCTGCATCTCTGCTTTGGCTCAGGCGGGCGCGCCGCAGTCGTCCACTAAACCGGCGACCAGTCTGGTGGTCGAAATCCGCAACCAGAAAAATCGTCCGTCTTATATTCCGGGTACGGGCGGCGTGTGGTTCGCGCGTTTTGAGACGCTTCGCGGATGGCAGCCGCCCGCAGACTTTCTGCCTGTGCTAGCCGTTGATTTCTCTTCGCAGGTGGTCAACGAAGCGACGCTCAGGATCACAGTCTCGCTGCACCGTGGCGTGCGCTTGCACGAGCAACAGACGCCGGTTGCCGTCTATGTCGTGAGTGAGGGCGAGACGAGAGTTGCAGCGGAGTTGAAGGCGTTCGGCGTCGCGCCGATTGAATTCAGAGTCGTGCGCTTGAGGCCGCGAGAAGAACACGCTCCGCCTTACTTTGAAAGTCCTACGAACGCGCTCGAACTCGTCTATATCGAGCGACGGGAGACGCCGTTTCCCGAGTACACGGCGCGCGTGCGCAACCTCTCCGGCAAAGACATCGCCGCTTTCCGACTCAACTATTTCAACACGCGCGGAGAGCGCGCTACGGCTGTGCCGCAGCATCCGCAAAACGAGACGCTCATCAAAGCGGGTGAAGTTTACGAGTTAGACTTGCGCACGGTGGGCAGCGGGGAGATGACGCCGGAAGGCTACGCGCCCGACATGCTGCAAAAAGTGTCGATCCCGACCGTGCTCTTCACGGACGGAACTTTCGCGGGCGACCTACAGCCCGCCGCCGAAATGCTCGCGCTCAGCCACGGGCGCAAAATGCAACTCACACGCGCGCTCGCGCTTGTCCAAAACGCGCTGCAATCGCCGGAGGGCAACGAGTCGGCAGGCGTCGCGGAGTTCAAGGCGCGAGTTTCCGCGCTCGGAGAAGAGGTTGAGCCGCCGATGGTCGAAAATCTAACGACGAGGTTTCCGGCTCTGAAGACAATCGAGCCGCGCACCTTGAGCGCGGGCATCAGTTACAACTTGCAGCGTGTGAAACTCGATCTGTTGAAGTCCGTTAAAGAATTTGCAGACGCGCCCGCCGGGTCGCCTGCGAAACTCAGTTTCCGGCAATGGCTGGCGAGCAGGAAAGAAACTTACGAACAATGGATCGCCCGGCTATAACTTAACCTGCGGCATTATCTCGCGCGGCTCCCGAAAGTCACTTACAAGCGGTCGGCTGTTAAATTTCCCCTGAGAGGTGTCCCCCAATGTTCCAACGCGTCCTGCACTTCGTGCGCCTGCCTTTACTCTTAATCGTCATCTGGACAGTGCTGCGGTTTCTCAACGGCCCGGTTTTCCATAACCCTTACGCTCCGCGCGGCAACGCGATGTTCTCCGTCCTCGGCCTGACGATCATCTGCGCGCTCATCTACGGCGCGCTGTCGAATCGCGTGGGCAATTTCAGTTGGGTCGGCACGATCCTCATCGGCGTGGTGATCGGCCTGTTCGCGCAAATACTGATCTTCCTCGCCACGCTCGTTAGCTACGCCGCAGACGTTGACACCTATTTCCGTCATTGGGACGCGCTGAACATCCCCGAAGGGACGACCGCGACGATGGCGCAGGCTTTGAAGACGCGCGCGGGCGGACTCGTCGCCGGGCCGATCCTGGGAACGATTACGGCTCTCATCGGTCGCGCCGTGTTCGGCAAACTCGCGCCACGCTGCGACGAAGCGGGCGCGGGTCGCCGGTTTTAGTTAAAGCGGATCGCTTGTCTTAAGTTAACAGGGATAGGAGCGTCCGTCTTAAGTTAACTAGGGAGCGGAGCGTCTGCCTTAGTTGACGAGCGGAGGCGGCGCGTCCTGTTCGGCGGCCTGCTTGCGTAGTTGTTCGATGACGGACTCGATGGCGGGGGCGAGCTTGCCGTTCGGCGCGAGTTGCAGGTATTTCTCGTAGGCCGCAACCGCTTCCTTGTACTTCTCCAGACGCTCGTAGGTTCTGCCGATCAATTCGTAGAGGACGGGTTCGGTATCGGAGAGTTGCGCGATGGCTTTGCGGAAGGCCGCCGCCGCTTCCTCATACTTGCCTTCCTCTTCGTAGATGATTCCGATTCCGGTGTGCGCTTCGGGTTGAAAGCCGCGCGCCTCGCGCAGTGCGCGCTCGTAAGCCGCGACGGCTTCGTCATTCTGCGATGTCGCACGCAGGATGCGCCCTTCAACCACAGACGCCTCCGCGTACGCCGGGCGACCCTTGCGCGCTTCGTCAACCTCACCGAGCGCGCCGTCGTAATCGTTCAAATCAAGGAGGACGCGCGCGAGCGCGACGTGCGCGGCGGCGAAACGCGGGCGCAGTTTTAGCGCGCGGCGATAAAGTTCGACGGCTTCGCGGCGCGCTTCTTCTG
>DASYMM010000488.1:0-5310 GCA_036009085.1 Pyrinomonadaceae bacterium
CTTTGGCCGAGCAGGGGCGCGCACAGGAAGCTCTGACCATCTTCGAGGGGCTGGCGGCCTTAGCCCCCGCGACCGCTTATTTTCAGGCCGCACTCGGCGCGTTGCGCCTGCGTCTCGGCGAGCCACGCCTTGCCATAGGCCATCTGGACGCCGCGCTGACTGCCGACCCGCAAGACCTCTCCGCGCTCGTCAATCGCGGCGAAGCCTACCTCCAACTCGGCGAATACGCGTCGGCGGCCAGAGACCTCGACGCCGCGCTGCGGCTCGGCGAAATTGCCGGGGAAGGCGAATCGCTCCGTCTGGCACGCGCCCGCGCGCTCCTCCTACGTCTGCGCACACTCGCGGCAGACAGCACCGCTCTCACGTAGCCCGAAAAAATCCCCCGAAAATTTCCTCCACAGCGGAAACATTTTCCGCAAATCGCCGATAACCAGTCCGAAGAGGGAAATTTACGTCGAAATTTGACGGTCTGCGGCGATAGCTTAGTTATCCTCGCAGCCACGCGAGCAGATTTGAGGGGAGACCACCATGAGCGATCCGGTTTCAGGCGTTTTAAGTCAGACGCTTTCACAACAAGTCGGCGGCGCGGCGCAACAGCAGCAGCCGCAGCAGAAAGAGGGCGGGCGCAGCTTCGAGAGCGTCTTGCAACAGGGCGGCGAGCAGGGCGGCGAATTGCAGAATCCTGCCGGAAATCCTGCCGGACAGCCCACGCAGGTTTCCGGCGCGGAACTCGAACGCATGCGAATTGATCTGCAACAGCGCATCGAGCTTCTGCCCCCGAACTCCTCAAACGTGAACGCGCTGCTCCCCGAATTGATTGATTCGCGCACACGGCTCGGCCTGTTGCGCGAAGCTATGGGGGGCGTCGGCAACACCCCGAAAGGCACGGACTTGCGCGGGCAGTTCTCGAAGGTCGAGGGCGAGTGGCACCAGCTTGAATCCATTATGAAGTCCGACAAAGACCTCTCGCAGGGCGAGTTGCTCGGACTGCAAGCGCGGCTCTATCAGGTTTCGCAGCACGTCGAAGTGATGAGCAAGGTCGTCGATCAGGTTACGGGCGGCGTGAAAACCATCCTGAACACAAACGTCTAGAGTAGTTTGCGCGGGCTGCCGTGGCGGCGCGCGGGGAGCGGGAGACGATGGCGGGCATTGACAGAATCAATGACGGCGGACGCCCGACGGGCGCGGACGGAGGAGGCGAGATAGCCCGTCGCGAAACTCCGCGCTTCGGTCGCAACCAACGCACGAATTTTGCACAAGGTCTGACAACCGACACGGCACGCCGGGAGTCGGGCGGCTCGGCGGCGGGTGAGCGTGACAGTGCGCCGCGTTACCTCTCGGACGAGGCTTGGGCGCGGCAGCGCACGCTCGAAGAATTGAAGACGCTCGTGCAGGCCATCCAATCGGGCGTCACAGACCCCTGGCAGTTGACCGACCTGATCTTCTACGCGCGCCACCCGGACATGATCGGTCAACCGCTGACCAAAGAGCAGCAGCCGCTCTTGGACGAGTGGAACGCGATCAGCGCGCTTTTAGTTCATCCGGCGATCAACGAGGTCAGCGATTTTCTCGGAGCCAACGTCATCGGCGGAGATGTGCGCGGCGCGCGCGGGATGGAGACGGCCTTCGAGCGCGCCACCAATTCGCCGGTCAACGAGGGGCGGCTCGCGGGCGGTTCGCCACGCTCTTACGACGCGGTGATTGCGCGCGCCGTCGAATGGTGTCCCGGCCTGTCGCCCGCCATCTTGAAGGGCTTGCTGGCGCAGGAGTCGAATTTCAACCCGACGGTCATCAACCAGTACGGCTACGCGGGTATCGCGCAGTTCGGGCGCGAGGCGGCGCGCGAGGTGGGTTTGCGCGTGGGCATCGCGGGCACGGCGGCGGATGAGCGTCTGAACCCGTCGAAAGCCATCCCCGGCGCGGCGCGTCTCCTGAACATCAAGGCGCAGCGACTTGGCGAGATCGCCTTCTCGCGCTACGGCCAGCCGAACGGGATCGAGTTCTGGAAGTTTGTGCTGGCGGCTTACAACGGGGGCGAGGGCACGGTTGCGCTGGCGATGGGGCACGCCTATCGCGCGGGGCTGGCGCAGGCGCGCACGCGTGGTCTGGTCGGCGCGGACGCGGTGAGTTTTGCGCGTAACTACGCCTCGAAGTGGGAGAACTTGAAGGCGGGCGGCGCGGACTCGCCGCTGGCGCAAGCCTCCGCACGCTACTTCCCCGCGCTCGCGGCGGCGAAGTTTCGGGAGATCGGCAACTACCCGACAGCCATCGTCGCGCGCGCACTCGGCTCACACCTGAGCGGCCAGAAGGCTTAAACGCATCGCGCGTTGTTTGTCGCGGCGGCAAAATCAATCTGTGCCGCAGTCCTTCGGTGTCGTCAAAATCCTTCGCGTCCCGCGCCGCCGTCGCGCGCAGAAATTGACGGGCGGGTTAAAGGTGCTCTCTGATGGGCGGAGTAAATTTCAAACCGAACGTGCCCGGCGGGGGCGAGCATCCGGCGGGCGGCGCAAAGGGCGACGGCGGCCACGGCAAACCCGACAAAACGGATTCACACAGCCCGCACGGCAACGATTCGCACGGACTCGCGCGCGGCCACGTCCGCATCGGCGCACGCGTCGGCGAATTGGCGGCGCAGACGCAGCAAGTCGTAGAGAGGATCAAGCGCGGCAACGGTCACCAACCCAAGACGGATTCAACCCCACAATCAGACCAACCCGGTCGCTCCGGTCGTTCGCACGGAAACCAGCAGCGCGGCGAACGCCAAGTCCAAGTCGAGCAGAGAAATCAGACACACGGCAACGAGTCGCGCACGCACGATTCGCACACGCAAGAGTCGCACGGGCGCAGCCATGAATCGCACGGGCGCGGCCACGAATCGGGCGGGCGCGATTCGTCTCTGACTTCGGCGGCGGTCAAGTACCTGCGCGGCGTAACGGGGGACGACGCGCTTCCACGGAACGTGCGCGCCGCGCTCGATACTTTAAAGAGTTCACTCGGAAAAAACTCGCTCGACGAACTGTTGTCGGAGCGTGGTCATAAAGTCGAAAAGCTACTCGACCATTTCCTGCGTCAAACCGGGCGCACTTCCGAACATGTGAGCGAACACGCGCGGCGCGGGTTGAATCAGGTCGCGGACGAACTCGTGAGCGCAGTCCAACTCGAAAAGCATTTCGCCCGCCTCGAACGCACCGCCGGCGACGCCGCGCGACGCGCCGAAGAGGCCGTGTTTCGCCTGCTTTTCGCTCCGCACGAAGAAGACCACGACGGCGGCGAACGGCGGCTCGACAATCGCCTGACGGAGTTGTGGCGCGACCTGCGCTCCGGCGTGTTTCTCCCGGCGCAAGAGTCGAACAGCCCGTTTCAGTTGACCGGGCGCGCACGCGTCGTCAACGAGTTGATCGAACTGATGCACACGCTCGACGCCATCGAACGCGGCGTGTCGCAGCAATTTCCGGGCGCGTCAAAAGGCGCGGAGCAGGGCGCGCTGGCCGAGACGCTCGGGGGGCGTCTCGCCAACTTGACGGAGGGCGAGTTGGCGGAGTTGTTGAATCTGCTGCCGACTCTGCCGGGACGCGCCGGGCGCAACGAGATGGTGCGGCTCCTCGCCGCGCTCACGGGGCCGCTCGTGGACGCCGACGGGCGTATGCTGCTCGCCAAAGACGGCACGCCGCTCAAACCCGATCAGTTGCTCTGGCTCAGCACCGTCGGCGGCCTCCCCGGTTCCGCTTTCAAAGCCGAACTCCTCGGCACGAACCTCTCGCCGCTCATCGTCTACGGTTTCGACGCGCTCTATTCGCTCATCGGCTTTGACGGGCGCACGCTCGCACCGCCGCACTTCGCCGCCGTGCAGGCGCAGATCAACGGTTCGGAATTGGAGTGGGTCTTCGGCCAGCCGCCGCTCTCGGAGGGCTGGATGCGCGCGCTCATCGAACGCCTGAAAGACGCCGCCGCGCCCGCCCAGAACCGGCTCGGCGAGATGCTGGAAGAGGCGCTCGTCGATGGTCGTTTTCATGCCGTGCTGGTAGAGGGTTCGGTCGCGGAGGGCGAATCTGTCGGCGGTTCGTTCTCGGTCAAACGCCTCCTGCCCGATCCTTCCGCCGTACAGGGTTTCGCCACAGCTTAGCGGCTCCCTGCCAAAGTCTCCCTCGCCGAAAAACCCCCGGCAGCACGATCAATCCACGGCGTACTGTTCCAAATTGTTTTGAACTCTCTGTCTTCCCTTAAGTGTCTTGGTGCCTTCGTGGTGAATTTTTTTAAAAGCATTCACCACGAAGACGCCAAGATACAGAGAGGAACAAAGGAAAGCTGAAACTAGCACCCTATGACCTTTGACGGACAGAACGCGGCGCGAAGCAGCGACTACGATCTGCGTTCTCTGGAGCATGAGCGACGCATGCTCGCAGAGTACCGGCGCGGCGTGATGAACGACGGCGCGTTGCTCCAACCTCTCGCCAACGCCTGCTGGCGACGCGCCGCCTTCGAGTGGCAACTCTACGCGGACGTTGAAACCGTGCGCCGCCTGTGGGGCGAGAGCGCACGCGCTCTGGCGCAGGGCTTCACGCGTCGTCGTCCGGGTTTTGATCCCAGTGCGGATCAGTTCGTCCTCGCCCTCCATTTCTCGATTGCCGCGCGCGAGCGCGAGGCGTTCACCTCTCTGGCTCTCACCAACCCTGACGCGCGCGGCAGAGTCTTGCGCGAGGCTCGCGCCTTTCGCGGTTCGCGCGCCCATCTACATCTCGCGGAAGGCTACGCACAGGTCGCACGCGCGCTCGTCGAGCGTCAGGCCGAAGCGGCGCGCGCCGCCGTCGTGTCGCTCGAAACGGCGCGCGCCGAAAATGATCACGGGTGGTGGCACAGGCAGTTTCCGACCGCGCTCGACGCCGCCTGGCGCATCAGCGAACACGAGGCTCTGTGCGTGCTCCTCGGCGCAATCGCGCGCCGCCTCGCCGGTTCGTTTTCGACAGCGACGGAAGACCCTGCGGAGCAACAGGACGACGAAGAAGAAGCGGCGGCGGAGTTTGCACGCGTCGTTGACGAAACGCTGCTGCGCCTCGAACAGTTCGTCGAGCACGACCCCAACCACCATCCGAAACTTTACCTCTGGCTGCCGGGGCTTGCCCTGTGCGCGCTTGCGGCGAGTGCGGGTCTGCCCGTCGGTTGGCTCCACGAACGACACGAAGCGAACGGGGTGGGCTACGCGCGCCTCCCCCTCGCGCTCCTCCGCAATCCCGCCTCCTGATTCCTCCACAACTTCCCCGCGTCTACACGCGCGACGTAACTTTTGCCCGCCCCTGCCGATAACTACTTTTG
>DASYMM010000489.1:0-4560 GCA_036009085.1 Pyrinomonadaceae bacterium
TCGTCGCCACGGGCGCGCGGCGCAGCCACACGATCACGCTCCGCGATTTCGCCGTCAGACCTTATGAGATTGACTAGCGGCCTTGCTTCCTTTGCGCCACCAGCGCAAAGAAGAGATAAGAGAGATGAATGATGGACTACAAATTTCAAATCAATCTGGGCGGCATCATTGATCTGCTCTCGAACCACATCTACAGCAGCCCGCAAATCTACGTCCGCGAGTTGCTGCAAAACGGTGTGGACGCCATCCTCGCGCGCCACTACGTCGAACCTGAGCACGAGGGGGCGATCCGCATCCGCGTGCTCGGCGATGCGGAAGGCGGCCAGCCGTCGCTCGTCTTCGAGGATAACGGGATCGGTTTGAACGAGGAGGAGATACACCAGTTTCTCGCCACCATCGGCCAGACCTCGAAGCGCGGCGACCTCGCGGAACAGCGCACGGATTACATCGGCCAGTTCGGCATCGGTCTCTTGTCATGCTTCGTCGTGAGCGACGAGATCGTCGTCGTCACGCGTTCGGCGAAAGACAATGCAGCGCGAACGATGGAATGGCGCGGTCGTGCCGACGGGACTTATTCCACGAGGACGCTCGACGAAGAGAGCGAGCCGGGCACGCGCGTCCGACTGCTTTGTAAGACGGGAAGCGAAGAGTACTTCAAGCCGCAGGCGGTGCGCCGCATGGCGCGTCATTACGGGAGCCTGTTGCCTTACCCGATCACGCTCGCGGAGGGCGACGGCGCACCCGCGCCAATCAACGAGGAGCTTCCGCCGTGGAAGCGTGCTTTCGCCGGCGCGCAAGAGGAACGCGCGGCTTATCTCGAATACGGGCGCGAGACTTTCGAGATGACTTTCTTCGACTACGTCCCGCTGCGCTCGCAGGTGGGCGACGTGCAGGGCGTGGCGTACGTTTTGCCGTTTTCGCCGAGCCTTGCAACGAAAAGGACGCACAAGGTCTATTTGAAGAACATGCTCGTCTCGGAGAACGCCGAAGGGTTGCTGCCCGATTGGGCTTTCTTCGTCAAGTGCGTCGTCAACGCGAACGAACTCCGCCCTACGGCCTCGCGCGAGAGTTTCTACGAAGACGAAGCGTTGAGCCTAACGCGCGCCGCGCTCGGTCGCAGTTTGCGCGCCTATCTTGTCGAACTGGCCGGGGAGCAGCCGCAACGTCTGCAAAAACTGATCTCGCTGCACCTGCTCTCGATCAAGGCGCTCGCCGTGGACGACGACGAGTTTTATCAACTCTTCATTGACTGGCTGCCGTTTGAGACGAACGCGGGGCAGATGACGCTCGGCGAATACAAGCGGCAGCATCGCGTGCTGCGCTACGTGCCCGATCTCGATCAGTTTCGACAGATCGCGCGCGTCGCCGCCTCGCAATCGCTCGTCGTCGTCAACGCCGGATACGTCCACGATGCGGACTTGCTCGCCAAGCACTTCGACGTGTTTCCGGCCACGCCCGTCGAAGTCGTTGACTCGACGCGCCTCATGCACAGCTTCGAGTTTTTGACGCTGGACGAGCAGGAGAGCACGGCGGACTTTACGCGTTTTGCAGACCGCGTGCTGCGCCCGTTCAACTGCGCGACGGAGATACGCAGGTTTTCGCCGCGCGAACTGCCCGCGCTCTACAACGCTTCGAGCGAGGTCAACTTTTATCGCTCGGTCGAGCAGGCGCGCGAGATTTCCGACCCGCTCTGGTCGAACGTGCTCGGCAATCTCACGCGTGAGTTGCCCGGCGATGCCTTCGCGTCGCTCTGTTTCAACTACGACAACCCGCTCATCTACAAGCTGAGCCGGATGCGCGACGAGACGCTTTTGCAACTCTCGGTTCAGATGCTCTACGTGCAGTCGCTTCTGTTGAGCCATCGCCCGCTGAACGCGAAGGAGATGTCGCTCTTAAACGAAGGGCTGCTCGGCCTGCTCGAATGGGGCGTGGAAGCGGAAGGGGGTTGGGTGCAATAGACATGAACGCCGCGACGCCCGAACAAGTCGGAGAACTCTTCATCCAGTCTTACTATCTGGAAGACGGCGACTCGAAGATCATGCTGCTCGAAGAGGCCGTGCGCCTCGCGGACAGCTGCGGCAACTTCGAGCTTCAGTACGACGCGCGCAACCGTCTCATCAACGCGGCCACCTTCGGCGGCGCGCCGGAGAAGGCGCTCGTCGCCTACTCGTGGTGTCTCGCGCAGTACGACGCGCGGCGGGGCGCGCGGGAGGAGATAGACGAGTGGCGGCTGTTGTGGATGTACAAGTGGATTCTGTCGAACATCACGAGCTTCCCGCAGATCGGCAAAGCGCAGATCGAGGAGATGCTCGACGACATGGCCGCGCGCTACGAGCGCGCAGGTTTCTCTCTGCGCCCGAACTACATGCTCCGCAACCGCATCTATAAATTTTGGGATGAAGCAAAGGCCGCGGAGTTTTTCCGCAAGGCGCAGGAGACCTATCGCGACGGCGCGAGCGATTGCGCGGCGTGCGAACTGGACGACGCGGTCTCCTTCGCGTTGCGGCAAAAGGACGACGCGGAGGCGGCGCGTCTCGCCGTGCCGATCATCGAGGGTCGCCTGCGTTGCGGCTCGATTCCGAAGATCACGTTTGCGAATCTGTTGCTGCCGCTCCTGCGTCTCGGTCGCGTGGACGAGGCGTTGAGTCTGCACTTGCAGGGCTATCGTCTCATCGCGCGCGCAGGCCGTGGCTACGTCTCAAGCATCGCCGACCACATCGCGTTCCTCGCCGTGACGGGGAACTTCGACCGCGCCGTGAGAATCTTCGAGAAGCATCTGGCCGACGCCTCCACGCTCGCCGACCTCGCCTCGAAGTTCGACTATTACGTGGCCGCGTGGTTCCTGCTCGACGAACTGCGCGAGCGCGAAACTCTAAAATTGCGCCTGCCGCGCCCGCTCGAAATCTATGACGAGAGCGGGACGTACCCGACGGCGCGCCTCGCCGAATGGTTTCTGCGACAGGCGCAAACTCTGGCCGCACGCTTCGACGCGCGCAACGAAAGCGACTACCACACGCGCCGCATACGCGAAACCGCCGCGCTCAAACAACTCCGCCTCCGACACCCGATCAGGGAGACGGAGGAAGAATTCATCGCCGGGTGAGCAACTCAGCTTAAGTCTCTGTGCCCCCTCTGTGTGCTCTGTGTCTGCGGTGGTGAGTAAGCTTAAAAGGCATTCACCACCGCAGACACAGAGGGGGCACAGAGAAGCAGATCGAATCAGGAGAGCGGCGAGTTGATGTGAGACTTGCTGTGAAAGCGGTCGGGCGCGTCCGGGGCGTTGTGCTAGCTTTGGGCGGTGGTGGTTGTCCCGTCAGTCGTAGTTGTCCCGCCTGTCGCCGGTGGCGTCCCGCCCTGCTGGCTCGCCAGTTGCGCCTGTAGGTCTTGAATTTTCTGCTCTAAATCCTTCACACGTTCCTCGTGGTCGTCCACGGCTACGGCGGTGGCGAGCGTCGCCTGCCTCTGCGCCTCTTCGGGCGGCACTTCCGACGCCGGTTTCGCTTGAATCTGCTGGACGACCGCCGTGACGACTCCCGCCGTCTGCCCCACCTCACCCGCGATCTGACCGGCCTTGCCCGGCAGCGTGGCAGCCGCAATGGCCGCTCCCTTGTCCACCCCGGCGACGACTTTTTTCAACTTTCTGAAGAAACCCATTTCCTTTACCTCCGCTAAAGTTAAAAAATCTAACCGACATCGAACGGCAGCATACAGCAGTCGCCTTTTCAGGACTAGGTTTTATCCGGCGGCGCGGCTCTCGCTTAAGGGTTCGGCGGCGAAGCGCGCGAGGAGCCGGCGCAAGTCGCCGGAGTTCGAGAGGCAATATTTGGCGCGCGTGCGCTGGTCGCCGATGTGGACAGTCCAGGCGTCTGCGGAGAGACGCGCGAAGAGGTCTTCGTCGGTGCGGTCGTCGCCCGCCGCGAAACAAAATTCGGCGTGCGGGGCGGCTTCCGTGAGCCGCGCGAGCACCTCGCCCTTGTTCGCCCAACCCGGTTTCACCTCCACGATCTTGTTGCCGCGAAAGGCGCGCAGTTCCGTGTCGGCAAGCATCTGTTCGAGATTCGAGACGAGTTCGTTGGCGAGCCATTCGCCAAACTCCGGGTCGGCCATGCGGTAGTGCCAGACGAGCGAAAACTCTTTCTCTTCGACGAGGCTGCCCGGCGTGCGATCCATGAAATGTTCGAGGACGGGGAAGACGTGTTCCTTCCACTCGCTCGTGTAGGTCGGGTGATAAAGCTCCCAACGCATCGTCTCCGGCGAACGCATGATCGCGCCGTGCTCCGCCGCGAGCCACAGGCCGCGAACTTGGCCGAACCAGTTTTCGAGATCGTGGCGCGAGCGACCGGAGATAACCGCAATCGCCGTCGTCGGGTCTGCCGCGAGTTGGCCGAGCAGTTCGACCAGCGCGGCGGGCGGCACGGCGTCCTGCGGGCGGTTGACGTAAGGCACAAGCGTCCCGTCGTAGTCGAGCAGGAGACGACGACGCGCGGATT
Source organism: Pyrinomonadaceae bacterium (assembly GCA_036009085.1). GTDB lineage: Bacteria > Acidobacteriota > Blastocatellia > Pyrinomonadales > Pyrinomonadaceae > JAIVJZ01. The sequence continues at coordinate 4,491 of DASYMM010000489.1, forward strand.
GTTGAAACGCCGCAACCGCATCTTCGATGGGCAACGCCTGCGGCTTCTCCAAAGACTTGGCGGCGCGCGC
>DASYMM010000490.1:0-11309 GCA_036009085.1 Pyrinomonadaceae bacterium
GTTCGGGACAAGGGAGCGGCGCGATTCCGCACGGAGTCATACAGAGTCGCCTTCGACAAATTCAAGGTGGCGGCGACGGTGGTGTTTGTGATCTCGATGCGGCGCAGGTTGAGCGTCGCGCCGAGTTTGATGCGCGCCCAGTAACGATGCGAAGGAAAACTGCCGGCGGCGTCGCCCGGCGAACTGTCGAAGACCGGGGCGAGCCGGTGACGTATGGCGGCGCGCACGTCCGGTCGCTCGTGCGCCCACTCCGACGTGTCCGCACCGGCTCGCACAGCCTGTTCCACTGCCTGTCCCTCTGCGGTGAACAGACGTACGCGCGCGACTTGATGCCCGTCGGCCACGTCCACAGAGTTGGACAGAGAGGAGACGAGGGCGAGCGTGTCGGCGTTGGCCTGTGCGTGCAGCGTGAGGGTCTCGCCCGGTTGCAGCGCGTGGTTCAGATCGCGCGCGGAGAGTCGGACGCCGTCCTTTTGCAGCGTCGGTTCGGGCGTGGTGGCGAGGTTGGCGAAGGCTGCCACAAAGGTTGTGTTGAGCAGATCGAGGACGTGTGAATGATCTGCGAAGACTGACGGGTCGGGCGCGCCGGGCATGTCGTAGCGCGGGTTGACCGCGTCGGGGCCGACGTTGCCGAGGGCGCGGCTAAAGCGTTCGAGCACGAGTTGTTCGTAGCCCGCGACGTTCTGGATGCCTTGCAGCGCGGGCAGATTTGGCAGGTCAAGCGGCGGCGGCGGAATCGTGTAGCGCGACGAGAGGTAGAGTTCGACGCGCGTGTAGACGCGGTTCTCTTGCGGCGGGTGGGCGCGCAGCAGTTGGATGGCGGGCGAGACTTCGTGGAAGCGCGCCGCAGGTTTAGCGTCTGGAAACCACCAGCACGAGGCCATGATGAACGGCTCGACGAAGCACGCCGCCGAGAGCGACGCCGCCAGCAGCGCCGTCCGCGTGCGCGACGCGTCCACCAGCGACCTGCCCCACCACGCCGCCGCGCAAATCAAGAGCGTGAAGGCGAGTTTCCAGCGGAGGTAGGAAGTCTCCGGCAGGCTCGTGCCGCGCCCCGTGTCCGGCCCCGCGAAGGGGATGAGCGTGTGCGTCGTCGCCTGCCACCAGAAGGCCGCCGTCAGGATGCTTAAGAGGAGCGCGAGCGACGCGGCGGGCAGTCGCGCGCGGCGCAGGAAGTTGAGAGAGGCGCGTGCGCGCGTCGAAGCCGTGGGAGGGAGCGCGTCCCAGCCGTAAGCGGCGAGGATTGAGACGGCGAACGTCAACTCGAAGGCGTGGCGCGAAGGGTAGCGGAAGCGGTTATAGACGGGCGCGTGATAGGTCAGCCAGTTGAGCGGCGTGGCCGTGCCGAGCATGAGGAGGAAAGAGACGACCGCCAACGCGAGCCAGAAAAAGACGCGCGCATCGCTGCCCCTGCGACAGGCGCGCACGACGCCGTAGACGGCCAGCCCCGTGGCGAGCGGCGCGACGTAGGCCGAGACCTCTATGTAATGGTAGAGCGGCGCGAAGAAGGAGCGCACGGCCTCCTGCGGCGTGAACGAGCCGGAACTGAAGACCTCGTAGGTGAGCGTGCTGCGAATGCTGCGCCGCGCGGCGCGCATCGTCTCAAGAATCTGGAACGCGCTCACGCCCGACGCCAGCGCGATGCCGCCGAGCGCAACCGCCAGCGGTCGCCAACGCGCGATGCGAGCGGAGGCGTCCGCACGAGAGGCGGCGTCTGCGCTCGCGTCGTCGCCGCCGCGCGAGGCTCCGTCGTTCTCGCCGTCGCCGCGTGAGGCTCCCGCGCTTCCGTCGTCGCGCGACGCCGCCGCGCTTTCGTCGCCATGCGTCGCGCCTGTTAACGAGATGAAAACCGCGTAGAGCACGGCGACGATGCCGACGTAGAGTAAGCCCTGCCCGTAGCCGTTGAGCACGCACAAGGCGTAAGCCCCGGTCGCGCCGAGGAGGCAGGGGATGAAGCGTCGCGTCCGCGCGCCCTCGATTGGGACGAGCAACAGCGGCAACCAGAGAAACGCGTTTGAGTGGAAGCCGACTACGGCCAGCTTGCTCGTCATCCCGCCGCCGTAGCCGTAGCACAAACCGGCCAGCAGCGCGGCCAGCGGGCTGCGCCCCGTCTGGCGCGCGTAGATGTAAGTGAACACGGGCGAGAGCAGAAAAGGCGTGAGCAGGTAAATCTGTTCAGCCCAGTGACCCGGCAAAAAAAGGTAGCCCCACGTGAACGGGTAGCCGAGGCTGAGTTGCCCCATCGAGAGCAGCGGGTAGCCCGCGAAGACGAGCGGCGTCCAGAGCGGCCACTCGCCGCCTCGCAGCATCCCCCAAGCGACCGTGCGCAGCGGGTACGACTGGTAGAAGGCATCTGCGGCGACGAGGAATCGTCCACCCGCGAGAGTCCGGCCGAAGAACAACAGGAAGAAGAGGCAGATGCACGAGAGCGCGCCCACGTCTGCGCGCCGCGCGTGCCACCAATTCCGCCGGCGCGAACCGCTCATCACGCGATTCTCTCCAACTGCCGTATGGCTTTGATTATTGATGCGCTTCCCTTACTCTTGGTCATCTTCTCTGTGGTGGGGTGAAAATGCGAATTATGTCGCAAGCGGAGGGAAAAGCCAAAGCAGTGGCGTCCGCTGCCTTGGTCGTGCTCGTGTGGGCTTTCTTCCTCGTCCGCGCCATCTACGCCTTCGCGCCCGACAGCGTCTACGTGCAGCCGTTCAACTCCGACAGCGCGCTCCCCGTGCTGATGTCGAACGACGAGCGGATTGACGTTTTCCGCACCTACATCTACGGACAGGATCAGGTCGGCGCGTGGCCGTCGCTCATCTGCCAACTCGTCAAACGCGCGACCGGACACGTCTGGACGCCGCAGCAAATCCACCTCATGCAGGCCACGTGGCTCTTCCTCAGCGTCTTCCTCATCGTCGCCTTAACGCGTTCAGACTTCTACTTAACCGCCGCGCTCTTCCTGTTGACGCTCTGCCTTCAACCGACCGTCAGCCACTACTTCTTCGTGCTCAATCAACGCTTCGCGTGGCAGACGACCGCGCTCTTTCTCGGCTGGTGGAGTTTGCGTCGAACTTGCGAACACGGATTCGGCGTCGCGTCGGCCAGTCGCGGCAAGCGCGGCCTCTGGTATGCGCTCTCATGCTTCTTCGCGTTCCTCGCCGCGTGGACTTCGCCTTCGAGCGTCCCCATCCTCTGCGTCTTCTTCGCGCTGGAATGCGTGCGCGCGCGCATCCTGTCGCTTCAAAGTCAGAAGCCTACGCCGCGTCTCGCGCTCGCTAACTTCGCGGGCGCGCTGCCGCTCGTCGCAGGCTTCGCCGCGCACCAATTATTGAAGGCCAACTACCACCGCCACGCGCTCAAACACTTCGGACAGGATTACCGCACGCCCGTCGAATTCGATTGGGGCTTCCTGCGCGTCAACTTCCAACACCAGTTGCACAATCTCGCGGACTTCTCGTGGCACGCGCTCATCCTGCTCGGCGTGCTCGCCGCTCCATTCGTCGCGTTTCAACTCTTGCGTCGTCTCAGGCGAGGTTCGCCGGAAGCGCAGCGACAAGACGACGGCGCGGCGCGTGCCCGACTCGATCTCGGTGTCCTGCTGCTCGGCAGTTGCGCCGTCGCCGTCATCAATTTCGTCACCGCCGTTGCCTTTTCGTGGATGCGGCTCAACGCTTACGGCGCGCGCTACCTTGCCTTGACATACATGTTCGGCGCGTTCGCCGGGCTGTTGACGCTCGTGTGGCTCATCTCGCTCCCGAAAAAATTTAACGCCGCGCGCCGCTTCGTCTTTCCGCTGCTCGCCGTCGCCTGCGTCGTCCTGTTGGCCTTGAAGTTTCCTCCGGTTGAACCCGAGCCGGGCTATCAACAAATGTCGGACGTGGCGGCGGACTTATCGAGGCTCGCGCCGCCCGGCACGCCCCTGCTCGGCGGCTACTGGGACACCTACGCGCTGGCCGCGCTGCAAACGAGCGCGACGATCATTCCCGTCCCGGCTCAAGATCAACTCGTCAGAACTCCGTGGACACCCACTATGCTGCGCCAATCAGGGCAAGTGCTCGTCGTGCATCACGTCTTCTCTTCTCCCGGCGGCGCAGAACGCGTGAGCGCGTACACGACCTTCGGCGACGGGCGGAACCCGCCCGCCCTCATCCGCCAACACGGCGCGACGCTGCACTTGCTCAAGCCCCGCTGGCACGAGCGACACGGCTATATTTTCTCCCTCTACCAGAATCAAGACGCGACGGGCGGGCATTAAATCACTCACCACCGCAGACACAGAGGACACAGAGGAGGCACAGAGTATATTCAACTCTCCGTGCCCCCTCTGTGTCCTCTGTGTCTCCGTGGTGAAGGTTTGATTTAGTCTCCCAGAGCGAAAACTTTCACCTCGCGCACCCACATCACGAAGGGTCGCCCGCGCGGCCCCTGCTGCGCGGGTTGGAGGATGCGCACGCGCGGCGTCTCGACGGGCGCAAACTCGAAGGCTGTGCGGTCGTAATCGCTGCCGGGTTCGATGGTCGAGATGGTGCGCCACTGGCCGCGCTCGTCCGGCGTCTGTAGCTCCACGCGGCGCGAGGCGACGAAGCGGTCCCGGTCGAAGCCCCAGTAGATATAGACGGCGGCCACGCGCGCGGGCTTCGGGAGTTGGAGTTCGATCCAGTGCGCTTCGTGTGTCTCAGACGAAGCCCAGTTGCCTTCGTTGTAGCGCATGCCGGAGATGCGTTTGACATCAATCACGCCGTCGCTCAGAGGCTTCGCCGTGTAGCCGTCGTAACTCGAATCAACCGCGACGCGCGACGCGCCGAGTTCGACGAGCGACGGCGAAGGCTTGGGCGGAGTTTGCATTGAAGGCGGCGCGGCAACCTGCGGCGCGGCGGCCTGCTTCAAGCGCGCAGCGGCGCGACGCTCGGCCTCGCGCGTGAAACGCACGTAGATGAGCACGCCCGTCAGGAGCGCGAGCGCGATGAGGCCGATGACGACCCACTTGCCGCGCTGCGACCTCTGCAACTTGCCGCGTTGCTCCGTCACCTGCGTCTTGGTCTTGCGGTGCGCGAGCCGTGTTGTCGCGGGCGACGCGCCGAGTTCTGCGCCGCACGCGAGGCAATACTCTTCGTCGGCCTGCGCCTCCGTGCCGCACACGGCGCAGGAGCCGCTGCGGATCGGTTGCGTGATGTAATCCTGCCGCACGGTGTTGTCCGCCGTCTCGTGCAACTCGTGCGTGCCGACGGGGCGATAAGTTACGGGTGGAGCTTCGGCCGCTTCGACCACATCGCTCACGTCGCGCTCGCGCGCCGTCCTGATGGCGCGCAGGAACTCCGTCGCGGTGGCGTAGCGTCCCTCCGGGTCTTTTTCGAGCGCGCACAGAATGATGGACTCGACTTCGAGCGGGATGAGCGGATTGATCTCTGTGGGGAGCGGCGGCGGCTGTTCGACGTGTGCGCGCAGAATCTCCGTGCGCGTCAGCGGCTCGCGCTCGTTGCCGAAGGGCGGCGCGCCCGTGAGCATCTCGTAGAGGATGACGCCGAGACTGTAGATGTCCGAACGCTGGTCAACCTCCAAGCCTTCCGCCTGTTCGGGCGAGACGTAGCGCGGCGAGCCGTAGCCGCCGCCGAACGTGTCGGTCGTCTCCGAGCCGACGACTTTGACGATGCCGAAATCCGTGATCTTGATCTTATCGTCGGGCGTGACGAGGATGTTCGGCGGCTTCAAGTCGCGATGAATGATGCCGCGATGCGCCGCGCCGTCCTGATCTTTGTAGGTGAAGGTGTGCGCGTAGGTGACGGCGGTGAGAATTTGATCGAAGAGGTTGAGCGCGCGTTCGCACGCGAGCGGGCGGCCTTCTTCCTGCTTGAGCAACTGAGCGAGCGAACGCCCTTCGACGTACTCCATCACGATGTAGTAAGTCTGTTCGGCGACGATGTAATCGTAAATTTTGACGATGCCCGGATGGTCTAGCTGCGACTGGATGAAGGCTTCGCGCTCGAAGCGGTGGCGCATGTGGCGCAGGTCGTGGTCGCCTGCGCGCGGGTTGATGGATTTGATCGCCACTTCGCGCGGGAGCTTCGTATGCTGACCGCGATAGACGACGCCCATCCCCCCGCGCCCGATGCGCTCCTCGATCCGATAGCTGCCGATGATGGTCTCAGTCGCCATTGAAAGCTGTCAGTTGTCCGTGGTCAGTTGTCCGTTGTTTTTGCGCCTGCGTAGTTGTCCGGTTCAATCTTTAGCAACTTCCTTCGGTCAGCACATGCAACTGACAACTGACCACGGACAACTGACAGCTTCTCAAGCGGTCTTCTTCTCTTCCTCGTACAAGTCGCGCAGGACTTCGGAGATGGGCGCGGGCTTCGGCGGAGGCGAGAGCGGGTGCGGCGCGTTGGTGTTTGCGGCGAGAGGCAAACGCGGCGGCGCATCTTCGTGCGGGAAGGCGTGCGCCGCGCTCGGGTATGAGTCGCGCGCCACGGCTGCGGCGGCGGTTGCGGTATCGAGTTTTGCGGCGACGCTCAGTTTGCGACTCTCTTCGAGCAGCGTGGCGACTTGAGCGCGGCGCGTCCGTTCGAGATTGCGCACGGCGGCGAGCGTCTGCGGCCCTTCCGACGGGTCGCGTTCCAGACGACGCAGCACGCGCACGTAGCGGCGCAGTTCGGGTGAAGGCGAAATGCAGTGCTGTTCGTCGCCCGCTTCCGCTTCGGAGACGTAGGCGAGGTGTTCGATGGCCGCTTCGTGGTCGCCCGCGCGTTGATAGAGCGCGCCGAGCGCGAAGTGTGCGAGCGGCGGCGCGTCGGCCATCGAATGCACGACCGCTTCGCCCTGCCCGATCACTTCCGTAATCTCGAAGCCGAACCAGCGTCGCTCGTCTTCGCGCAGAATTTCGTTGGCGGCGAGGTAGAAGTCGAAAATGCGGTGCGTCTCGTGTTGCTCGGAGCGATCAACGGCGCGCCAAACGAAATAGACGACGGTGGCGAAAAAGATGATGACGGTCGGCGGGATACCTATCAACGCGAGCATCGCGAGGATCACGATGATCGCAATCAACTTCTGTCCTGCGTCTCTGCTCTTACTCCCCATAAAACCTTTCACGCGCCCGCCTGCGACTCGCGCCCCCATGTGCTTACTTCAAAACTTTACTCGCTACCGCGACGCCGAACCCGCCCCGATGCGACGGCGAATCGCCGCTCCGGCTTCCGCAGTGGAAAGCGTGCCGCCGAGATCGCGCGTCGTCTCGCCCGCGAGAATGCTCGCGCTGACGGCTGCTTCAACCGCTTCGCTCGCCCCGTCGAATCCCAGATATTCTAGCATCATCGCTGCGGTCAGAATAGACCCTGCCGGATTCGCTACGTTCTTGCCCGCGAGCGGCGGCGCGCTGCCGTGCACCGGCTCGAACAGAGACACCCGACCGGGATGAATATTTCCCGACGCAGCCATCCCCAACCCGCCCTGCAACGCCGCGCCGAGGTCGGTCAGGATGTCGCCGAACAAATTGTTCGTCACGATCACGTCGTACTGCGACGGGTTGAGCACCATGAACATCGCCATCGCGTCAACGTATTGATGATTCGCTTCGATGTCCGCGTAGCCTGCGGCGACTTCGCGAAACGCGCGCTGCCACAGGTCGCCGCCAAAACGCTGCACGTTCGACTTGTCGGCCATCGTCACTTTTTTCCTGCCGTGCCGACGCGCGTACTCGAAGGCCGCGACGATGATGCGCTCCACGCCGCGACGCGTGTTCAACTCCTCCTGCGTGGCGATCTCGTGCGGCGTCCCCTTCTTCAAAAACCCGCCCGCGCCGATGTACGCGCCCTCCGTGTTTTCGCGAAAGACGACGAAGTCAATGTCCTGCGGCTCGCGTCCGCGAAGCGGCGTCAGGCGCGCGTCGAGCAGGCGCACGGGACGCAGGTTGATGTAGAGATCAAGCCCGCGCCGCATCCCCAGTAAAATATCTTCCGCGTGCTGGTTCGACTTCACGCGCGGATCGCCGAACGCGCCCGCGAGGATCGCGTCGAAATCGCGCGTGAGCATTTCGAGCGCGCCTTCCGGCAGGGTCACGCCTTCGCGCAAAAACTTATCCGCGCCCCAATCGAAATGCTCGAACTCAAGCGCGACGCCGTGCGACTCGCGCAAGTGTTCCAACACGCCGAGCGATTCCTGCGTCACCTCTCGCCCGATGCCGTCGCCCGCGACGACCGCGATTTTCTTCACGTCCCTCGTCATCCTCTCCTCTACAGTCGCTTCCGCGCTCTCTTTTGTTCCTTCAAGTCGCTTCAAAGTCCCTTCTACAGTTTCCGTGGCTCAGGTTTATCTTCCGGCGAGGCGTTGTTCGATGCGCGGCAGGCTGGCGATGATTGTCTCGCCGACGATCTGCAAGCTGCGCGGCGAGATTTTATCGAGCGTGTCTTCGGGCGTGTGCCAGTAACGATAGCTGCTGAGTTGGATCACATCGGCGACGGGGATTTCGGCTTGGAGAAACGGGATGTGATCGTCTTCCACCGGCTCCTCCTCGTCAGGAAACTGCGCGCCGTAGCCAAGTTCGCGCGCCGTCTGCCAGATGATGTCAACGAGCCACGGCGTGCTCAACGCCTCGCGCGGGATCGACAGCTCGGTGTAACCGATCATGTCCAAGAGGATCAAGGCGCGCACGCGTTTCGTCTCGCCGCGCTCGGCGAGTTGCGCCACGTAGCGACGGCTGCCGTATGTGTTGTCCGGCGCGTCCTCCGTCCCGCATTGACTCCAACTCTTGCAGAAAGCCTCTTCGCCGTCGAAGAAGACGAAGCGGTAAGTTAGACGCGGCTTGCGCCCGCTCGACGCAACCGAGCGCGCGATCTCCATGAGCGCGCCGGTGGAAGAGCCGCCGTCGTTTGCGCCGACGAAGCGAACATCTTTGTAAGGCTTCGTGTCGTAGTGGCTGGAGACGATGATCACGTCCGCGGATTCGCCAGCGAGTTCCGCCGTGAGGTTCACCATCTCACGCGCGCCGACGGGCGTTTGAGCCGTGAACTTGTCGCTCGACACTTTCAACCCGGTGGCTTCGAGTTCGCCCGTGATGTATTCGCGCGTGCGCGCGAGTTCGGCGGAGCCTGCGGGGCGTGGCCCGATCTCGACCATCTTGCGCACATGCTCGAAAGCACGCCCGCCGTCGAACGCGGGGCGCGCGGGCGTCGCCGCAGCAGCAGGCGTGCCGGCGTTTGAGGAAGTCGCGTCGCCCGGCGCGTTGCTCGTCGGCGCGTTGCCTGTGCAGGCGTTGCAGAGGCACGCGAGCAGCAAGAGGAGGGCGGGCGCGAAAAGCGATCTCTCAGAGGCAAGGAGGCGTCGCGTCGCGTTCAGGGATAGGGACATGTTCTTCATGTATGAGGGGAAAGTGGAGCGCGCCGCCGCCGCGCTTTCGTTTGCGACATGCGCGGCGGCGGAAAAGATTTTAGGAAGCAGACCCGTCGGACTTCGGAGTCTTCGGCGCGCCCGCGACGTGCTCTGCGGGGCGACGCGCCTGTCTTTCGCGGCGTGCGCGCGCGCGTCCGAAGTTGACGACGTAGTCCAGCCCCTTTTCAAAATATGAGATGGGCACGTCGGCGATGGCCTTGAAAGTTTGCGAGGCGGCGATGGCTTCGAGTTCGACGAGCGTGGTGAGTTTTTGCTGCAAGGGCATCTCGCGAAACTCCGCGCGGAGGTCTTGCTTCACTTCTTCGGCGGTCTCCTGTCGCTCCGTGACCGGGACGGGTTCGAGCACGAGGTCGCCCGCGCGCTCAACCTTCGCCTGGCAGGCGAGGCGTTCGCCCGCCGCGAGCCGTTCGGGGCTGAGGCGTGCGCGCTCCGCGCCCGTCAAACCGGACAACAGCGTCGCGCCTTCGCGCACGATCACGGCGCACGTGTCGCACTCGCCGCGCCCCTCGCACTCCGCAGGCAGACGCAAGCCGAGACGCTTCGCCGCGTCCCACAAATATGTCCCTTCTGCTATCACGCCATGCCGACCGTCCGGCACAAACTCAACGTTTACACTCATCGCACCACCCCATACTGTTCTTGAATTGTCGGGCTAAATTTCCGCGGGAGACGATCTGGAAATTACACCAACAAAGGGCAAATGTAAAAAGGCGAAGGGCACAGAGTAATGTCCCCGTTTGAGTTTTCTTTTGTGTCTTAGTGGCTTAGTGGTCAATGCTTTTGGTACTTAGTCACCACCACGGCGCAAAGCCACGAAGGAATCACAAAGGGAAACTCAAACGGGGACACTACCAGACAGACGAAGCTAGCTCGTGCTCGGCGCGCTCGCAAACCTCACGCGCGGCTCGGCGGCGGTCTCCTCTTTCTTCTGTTTGCCGAGGCTGGCACGACGGCAATCCGCACACGAACCGAACATACGCAAAGTGTGATGCGTGGATTCAAAGCCGTGCTTGGAGGCAATCGCTTCCTGTATGGCTTCGAGTTTTTCGGAGAAGAATTCGATGGTCTTGCCGCAGTCGGTGCAGATCATGTGGTCGTGATGCGGGTGTTTGTAGTTGTGCTCGTAGCGCGTGCGCCCGTCGCCGAAGCGCACGGCGCGCGCCAGCCCCGCGTCGGTCAGAATTTTGAGCGTGCGATAGACGGTGGTTTGGCCGATTTCCGGGTCTTCCTTCTGCACGAGCCGGTAGAGGTCTTCGCTCGACAGGTGTTCTTCGGTGCGCAGAAAGACATCGAGGATGAGATCGCGTTGCGCCGTGCGCTTCAAGCCTGCGCGCTGGATGTGGCGATGAAAAACTTCTTGCTCTTCAGTCATAACCTTCGTGGGTGGCTCGGCTGAAACTCGCTCGTTGATTGTTGACACGCGAGGATTTTAACACTAGCGCGCGGCGGTGTGAAGAAGTTGGTCGTGCCCCCGCGTCCGTGCTATCTTTTCGCCCATGGTGCCGGGGTGGCGGAATGGCAGACGCGACGGACTTGAATGTCTTGAGCACCCAGAGCGAAATCTCCGGTGTGAATGGGGTCAAATTCGGTGAAACCTTTAATCTGGCAACACCGAGCTAAGGCTGGCTCAAAAGTTTTACGTGCTAGCAAAGTGTAGAGACTGCAAACTGAAGTCAAATAAGATGGACTTTCATGTCTCATCAAAGGTCGAGCAAAGAGGTGTGCTATGCGGGATGCTCCTAGGCGATGGAGGACGATGTAGAAGTAACTTCTACATTCAACACTCGACAAAGCAAATCGAATACGCACTCTTTAAGAAGAATCTGCTAGAGCGCATCACAGGCAAAGAAGTGAACACGCGCCAATGGGTAACTACAGAAGGGTATGGCTGAATTAGGGTAGAGCCTAAATTAACGCCGCTAACAAGAGTGATGGTC
>DASYMM010000491.1:0-3087 GCA_036009085.1 Pyrinomonadaceae bacterium
CGCGCGTGCGAGCAACGCTTTCAACTCGCCGTGCGGTTTGCCATCGAGTTGCAGGATGACGCGGACGGCTGCTGCGCGGCGCGCGTCGTCCTGATTGATACGTTCGAGCAGGCGGCGCGAAATTTTCTCGCGTCGGCTTCGCCCTTTTTCCTTCCCGTCCTCGCTTGCGCCTGAATGCTCGACCTGTTGCGCGCGCGCCAGCGTGCCGCTCATGACGACTGGCTGAAAGCAGAGCGCGAGAGCGAGAGCGCCCGTTAGTGCGATCAATAAAATTTTTCTCATTCTTCCTTACCTCTACAGAATTTTCTTCAGCCTCCCGCGTTCGAGAAGACGCTTGATCGGCTGAGGAAGTACAAAGGGGCTTCGGCTTCGATGGATCAACTGAAAGCGTCAACTAAAACAGGGTTCGTGCGCTCGTGAATCTCTGCGGCGATGCGTTCGTGGATGCGCGTCAGGTCTTGCCGCGTGAGGCCGAGCATCGCCAGACGATCCGAGCCGAGTTCGTCGAGCAGCGAAAACCCGTTCGGCTCGCTCGTGCGCGCGAACGCGTCGGCGACGTGCAGCAGGAGCGCCGCCGGGTTGTTGATGCGCACCGCGTCGTGATGTGCTTGCACCGCCGCGCCGAACGCGCGCGGCAATCCGCAGGCTTCCAGAATCCACTGGCCGACCTGCCCGTGGTCAACTCCGAACGCCGCGACTTCGCGATCAACGCGCGTTGTGTCGGCGAGCCAGAGAATGTTCTCCATCTCTTCGGGGAAGAGTGAGCACAGGAGCACTTCTCCGATGTCGTGGAGCAGTCCGAGCGTGTAAGCCTCTTCGGCGTCCATGAGTTTCGTGTGCTCGGCCAGTAACTTTGCGGCGAGAGCTGAGCGCATGGTGTGGTCGCGCAGTGTGCCAACAGCGTCGAGCGCGTGACGTTCGCCGACGAACTGCCCGCCGACGGCGCGAACTCCCTCTGCGCCGAGCAGAGAACAGGCGGCACGGAGATTTAATTCAACGCGGGCTGGCGAGTTCTGATGCGCCGCGCGGCCGAGGATGTGTGCGGCGAGCACGGGGTCGGACGACACTTCGCCGACAAGTTCGTCGAAAGTCAGGTTGTCGCCGAAGAGTGAGGGCGGGGAGAACCGCTGCCCGAAATAGCCTTTCCGGATCGCGCGGCGAATCTGCGCCAGCGACTCGAAATCGCAGAACGCCTCGACGACATCCGGGTCGAACCGCTTGCCTGCCTCTTCGCGCAGACGCGTGACGGCATCGTGGTGTTCGAACGCCTCGCGGAATGGGCGCGGGCTGGTCATGGCGTCATAGGCGTCGGCGACGAGGATGATGCGCGAGGCGAGCGGAATCTGCTCTCCGCGAAGTCCTTCGGGATAACCGGAGCCGTCGTAGTGTTCGTGATGGTAGCGGACGGCGTCGGCGATGTCGGCCATGTCGGGGACGCTACTGAGTATGCGCGCGCCGCGCTCGGAATGGAGTTGCATCACGGCGCGCTCCTCGTCGGTGAGCGGGGCGGGTTTGAGGAGCAAGGCGTCGGGCGTGCCGAGCTTGCCGACATCGTGGAGGAAGGCTGCGAGCGAGATTTCTTCGAGCTTACTCACGTCGAGGCGCATGCGACGCCCGATGGCTGTCGCGTAGCCGCTGACGCGTCGCGCGTGGCCGCAACTGTATTCGTCTTTGGCTTCGAGTGCGTCGGAGATGGCGCGCACCACGCCGCGCGTCATCTCTTTGAGACGAATCGAGAGCCGCTTGTTGGCCTGCTCGAATTCGTGGCTCGACTTAGTCGTCTCGAAGTGTTCGAGCGCACGCTCGACCGTCAGGCGCAACTCGTCGTTGTTCCAGGGCTTCGTCACGTACTGATAGACATGCCCGCAGTTGATGGCTTCAACGAGCGCGCTCACGTCCGTGTAGCCGGTGAGGATGATGCGCACCATGTGCGGGCGCAAGGCGACGGTGTTCTTCAAGAGTTCGATGCCGGTCATGCCGGGCATGCGCTGGTCTGTGATGAGGAGCGCGATGTCGTGCTGGTTGAGCAGGTCCAGAGCCTCGACGCCCGAGGTGGCTGTAAACACCTGATAGTCGCGGCGGAACAGCCGTTCGAGCAGGCGCAGATTGGCGGGTTCGTCGTCAACGACGAGGACTTTGTAAGACATCAGCAGGGAACTCCTCTCTCAATACACGTAAAGACTTGACTCGTCGGCTGACTCCGACGCGGCTTCGGTGGAAGGCTTGGCGTTGATGGGAATGATGACCGTGAAGGTCGTGCCCAGTCCGGGCTGGCTCCGCACGTTGATTGATCCGCCGTGGCGTTCGACGACGCTGTAGGTGACGGACAGACCCAGCCCCGTGCCGTCGCCGACGGGCTTCGTCGTGTAGAAGGGGTCGAAGATTTTCTTGAGGGCGTCAGAAGAGATACCGCAGCCGTCGTCGCTGATCTCGATGGACACGTCTTCGCCCGCCTGCCGCGTCCTGATGCGCACAACGCCTCCGTTGCCGACGGCCTGTGCGGCGTTGGCGAGCAAATTCATCCAGACCTGATTGAGTTGTCCGGCATAGCAGTCAACGTGCGGGAGATTGGCGTAGTCGCGTTCGAGTTTGATCTGGCCGGAGGCGAAGTAGCGCGAGAGCAGACGGACGGTGGCGTCCAAGCCTTCGTGGACATCAACTTTTTTGAAGTCGGCCTCGTCGAGCCGCGAGAAGGTGCGCAGGTTTTGCACCACGTCGCGGATGCGCTCCGCGCCGTCGTGGCAGTCTGTGATGATCGAGCGCAAATCTTCAAGCGTGCTCTCGTAACAGATTTCGTCTTTGATGAGCGCGACGTGCGCGGCCTCGTCTGCGGGAAGCGCGAGCGCATCGTAAAACGTCAGGAGGCGTTCGAGTCCCGCCGCGCATTCCTTGAGTATCTGCATGTTACCGAAGATGAAGCCCGCAGGGTTGTTGAGTTCGTGCGCGACGCCGGCGGCGAGTTGGCCGAGCGAGGCCATCTTTTCGCTGTGCACGATCTGGGCCTGTAGTCGCTGAAGCTGTTCTTTGCCTTCCTTGAGCTCGATGTTTCTAGCTTCGAGGTCCCGTTTGTAACGACGTGCATTTCGC
>DASYMM010000492.1:0-8716 GCA_036009085.1 Pyrinomonadaceae bacterium
GCGTAATGAGCGAATCCTGTTTGACGCATTGCATAAACTTATAAGTGAGGGGAACGGAGATGGATTTATAATAGCTTCAGTAGGGGATTATTATATGCAGTTCGCCCCACTTGGAGATTTGGATAAGCTACTCGTTGAGGCTGTTTCAAACGAATTCTTACCAGAAGACCTCAAACTTACAAAGAAGGCTGCCGACATCCTTATTAAAATGGGCTTCGACGAGCCGCCCAATGATTTTAGTAACTACCAGCGTTTCTACCAGATTAATGGAAGTGACGAAGAACTATATGAAATTGCACGTACAGCAATTAAGGTTTTAGCTGATGTGTACGAAATTAGCGAACGTTCAAATCTTGAAATCCAACTTGAACTTAATGGGTAGGATGCCGCTAATGTTAAGGTTGGTCTAAGAACGCCGTGTGATCAACCGTGAATAGCGTTACCTTCATGCACGAGGCTGCTCTGCTTGATGCGTTGCGTGCGCGTCGGGCAGTTTAAACAGCGTTCGGCGGCCTGATGCCGGTTGTGCGATAATTTTGGCGGAGGAAACTATGAAAGTCTTTACTGCGGTGATTGAACGATCTGCTGAGACGAAATTATATGTGGGTTATGTGCCAGGGTTCCCCGGCGCACATTCGCAGGGCGCAACGCTTGACGAATTGAATGCTAATCTGCGGGAAGTAATTGAAATGTTGCTCGAAGATGGCGAGCCTCAATTGGAGGCTGATTTCGTCGGTACACAAACCGTGATGGTCGCGTGAGATGGGCAATATTCCTGTCCTCAAGCCAACAGAGGTCGTAGCTATCCTACAGAAACTTGGCTTTGTCGAAGTTCGTCAGCGCGGCTCGCATAAACAGTTTCGTCATCCTGACGGGCGTGGGACGACAGTTCCTTTCCATAGAGGCAGAGACATCTCACCCATCCTCCTTCGCCAAATTGCATCAGACATCGATCTGACAGTAGAAGCCTTGCTGCGTCATCGCTAAACCGCCCCGCACAACCATTGCGGGACGCCGCCACGGTAGTTTCCTTCATCCTCGTCTTTAGAAGAGGAGGTAGAAAGCCACAAACGCGAAAAGGGGGGTCGCGGCAAAGGGGGAAGGTCGAAATAGCGTTATGCGGTTGGCCTGTCGATCTTTCGGCGATTAAATATCCGGGACGGGTGTTTAGTCATTTGTAGGAGTCTGATATGAAAAGCAAACAGCTACTCGTTCTGGTCGTTATTTCCCTCTCGCTGTTGTTTTCAGACCCGGCAATGGCTACCTGGTCAATCACGGCTGTCGATCCAAAGACTAAAGAAGTTGGTATCGCGGGAGCCTCCTGCACCGACTTCGTGTTCGGGATTGCGGGTGTCGCTCCCGGTAAGGGGGTTATTGTCGCGCAGGCCATGAGTAACATGGCGGCCAAGAGGCAGGGAGTTAAGATGCTGCTCGAAGGGGCCAGCCCGCAAGCGGTGATAGCTGCGATTACCGATCCCGATTTCGATCTTAATTTCTCTTTACAGCAGTATGGAGTCGTAGCTCTTGGTTTCGAGAACAAACCTGCGACTTACACCGGAGTTGACACTGATGGTTGGCGGGGCGTCGCGCACGGCTACGGAGTCTCTATCCAAGGTAATACGCTTACCGACGCGAGAGTTGTCAACGATGCTCTGGCGGCTTTCGAGGCTGCTGCAAAGGACAATCGGATGAGTTTGGCAGACCGCCTGATGGCAGCGCTCGAAGCCGGGGCTGTCAACGGCGGTGACAACCGTTGTGGACGGCAGAAGGCTCGCTCCGCGTTTATCATTGTGGCAAAGCCGACAGACGACATTAAAGCGTCCTATTTGCGCATAAATATTCCCGGTCAGGAAGAAGGCGGCAGCAATCCGATCAAGCTGTTACGCATAAAGTACGATGCCTGGCGGAAATCAATTTAGTGAAAACAAACCGACAGTCGCACGTCAGGCCGGAAGAGATTCGGAATCAAGAAGTCGTTGCGTTGACGATGTGAAGCTGCCGTTACTATTAGGGTGACAGTTACTAAATGCATTGGGGCGATTGGGCTTCGTAATAGCAATGAGTAAAAGCGCGGTTAACTGGCAGGTCGTGGCGCGGGAGGGCGAGGCGCGGGCTGGCGTGTTGCAGACACGGCGCGCGCTCGTAGAGACGCCCGTGTTTATGCCTGTGGGGACGGCCGGGACGGTGAAGGGGATGCGTTTCGAGGCGTTGGAGTCGGCGGAACTCGACGCGCGGGTCATTCTGGGGAACACGTATCACTTGTGGTTGCGTCCGGGCGCGGAGGTTGTCGCCGCGTGCGGGGGCTTGCACCGTTTCACGAGTTGGGAGCGTGCGCTGTTGACGGATTCGGGCGGCTTTCAGGTGTGGAGTCTCGGCGCGCTCAGGAAGTTGCGGGAAGAGGGCGTGGAGTTTCGTTCGCACGTTGACGGGAGCGCGCGTTTTCTGTCGCCGGAAGTTTCGATGGAGGTGCAGGCCGCGCTCGGCTCGGAGATCGTGATGGTCTTTGACGAGTGCGCGCCGGGCGAATCGACGCACGAAGAGGCGCGCGCCTCGATGGAACTCACGGCGCGCTGGGCGGCGCGTTCGCGCACGCGTTTCGACGAACTCCAACGCGCGGCGCAGGACGCGGGGCGCACGCCGGAACATCATCCGTCCGTCAACGGCGAGCAAGCGTTATTCGGCATCGTGCAGGGCGCATCGCACGCGGACTTGAGGCGCGAGAGCCTCGCGCGGACGGTCGAAATCGGCTTTGACGGCTACGCCATCGGGGGCTTGAGCGTCGGCGAAGCGAAGCCCGTGATGTACGACACGATTGAGATGCTCGCGCCGTTGATGCCTGCCGAGAGGCCGCGTTATTTGATGGGCGTCGGCACGCCCGAAGACCTGCTCGAAGCCGTGGCACGCGGCGTGGACATGTTCGATTGCGTGCTGCCGACCAGAAACGCGCGCACCGGGCAGGCGTTCACTTCGCGCGGCAAACTCAACATCAAGAACGCGCGCTACGCGACCGACACGCGCCCGCTCGACGAGGCGTGCCCCTGCTCCGTCTGCCGCCGCCACGCGCGCGCTTACCTGCGCCATCTCTACGCGACGGGCGAGATGCTGGCGAGCATTTTGCTGACGCATCACAATCTCGCGTTCTTCCTTGACACGATGCGACGCGTCAGGCAAGCTATCCGGTCTGGTGATTTCACGCGATTTCGGCGAGAGTTCTTAGAGCGTTACAACTCCGGTGTCGAGTGAGTTTTGCGTGTCCGCCCGTGCAAGAATGCGGGCGTAGCACAGAGACATCGCGGGTCGCGCCGCGCTCCTGAAGGACGCCGCACGCTCGTTTTCCGGCGCGCTCAAGTCGCCTTGCACGAATTTACAACTGCCCAAATTAACTGACGGCTGAAACTTTTAGACCATGACATTTGCCTTCATCCTGCAATCCTCGGCGTTAGGGCCGATTATCCAGATTCTCCCGTTCCTACTGATCTTCGCGGTCTTCTACTTCCTGATCATCATGCCGCAGCGCAAGCGGCAGCAGCAGCTTCAAGCCACCATCGCGTCTTTGAAGGCGGGCGACAAGATCATCACGACGGGCGGCATCATCGCCAAGATCGCGGAGGTGCGCGACACGTCGCTCCTCGTCAGGACGGCGGATAAGTCCATACTGGAAATTTCGCGTGCGGCGGTGGCCGGAATGCACGGCGAGGAAGAGAAGAAAAGCTAGACTTTGATTCGGCGCGCGGCTCCGGCTCAAACGAGCGCGCGCCCTTTTTTGTTATGAAGAAGAATATCTTACGACGCGTCATTGTTATCGTCATCGTCACGATTGCCTGTCTCTACATCGTCCTCGGCCCGCGCCGCCGCGACGCGCAAGGCAAGTTGCAGTTGCCAAAGGCGAGCGATTTCACCGCGCAGGGCATCAAGCAGACTTTGCGCGACAACATCCGGCTCGGCCTCGACCTCAAAGGCGGCACCCAACTCGTCATGCAGGTGCAGACCGACGTTTACCTCAAGCGTCTGACGGAGAACACGGCGCAGGCGGTCGAATCCGCCGCGAAGACCGCCGGGTACAACGTCCAGCAGGTGCTTCCCAACGTCTCGAACGGCGACTACCAACTCACTCTGACGGCTGCCGACAACTCGAAGTTGAACGAGATGCGCACCGAGTTGCCGAAGAAAGTTGACTTGCAGAATTGGACGGCGAACATTTCGGGCAACTCCGTCACGTGGTCTCTGACCTCGGCGGCAGAGCGCGCCTTGAGCGATTCGGCGGTCGAGCAGGCGTATCGCATCATTGACAGCCGCATCAACGCCGTCGGCGTGGCCGAACCGACTTTGCAGAAACACGGAGGGCAAAACTCCAACCAGATTCTCTTGCAGATGCCCGGCATCCAAGACCCCGAACGCGTGAAGAAATTGCTCGCGGGCGAGTCGCGTCTGGAATTGATGAAGGTCGTCAGCCCTTCGCATCCTGCGGGGCTTAAAACTTATTCCACGAAGGAAGAGGCCATCGCCTCGCTCGGCGGTCAAGTGCCGCCGAATCGCCGCGTGCTGCCCTACAGCGAGCGCGACGAACCGACCGCCGCCGGAGAAACCGCGTCCGCCACGCCCGACCCGAATGCGCCGAAGCGTTGGGTGGTGGTCGAGTCGCCTGCGGTGGTGGACGGCAGCGAGTTGCGCGGCGCGGAGGCCAGCGAGGGACGCGCCGGGGGCGGCGACTCCAACTACGAAATTGACTTCACGCTCAAGCCTTCGGGCGCGGAGAAGTTCGGCGCGTGGACGGGCGCAAACGTCAACGCCTACATGGCCGTCGTCTTGAACGACGAAGTGAAATCCGCGCCCTTCATCAAATCGCAGATCACAGACCGGGGGCAGATCACCGGCAGCTTCACCGAGCAGTCGTCGAAAGACTTGGCCTTGACCCTGCGTTCGGGCGCGCTGCCCGCGCCGCTCGTCTATCTGGAAGAGCGCACGGTCGGCCCAAGCCTCGGCGCAGACTCCATTCGCGCGGGCGTCACGTCCGCCCTGCTCGGTCTCGCGCTCGTCATCATGTTCATGGTCTTCTACTATCGCGGCGCGGGCTTGAACGCCGTCGTCGCGCTGCTCCTGAACATGATCATCACGGTCGCTTCGCTCGTCATCTTCGACGCGACGCTGACCCTGCCCGGCATCGCCGGTTTGATCCTGACCATCGGCATGACCGTGGACACCAACGTGCTCATCTTCGAGCGCATCCGCGAGGAAATGGAAACGGGCAAAACAGTCGCCTCGGCGGTTGACCAGGGCTTCTCGCGCGCCTTCGTTACGGTCATTGACACGCACGTCACGACGATTGTGTCGTCGCTCTTTTTGTTCGTTTTCGGCACCGGCCCGATTCGCGGTTTCGCCGTCACGCTTATTCTAGGTTTGCTCGCAAACCTGTTCTCGGCGGTTTACGTCTCGCGCACCATCTTCATCTGGGTCTTGAACCGCAAGGGAAGACGCGCCGAGACGCTCAGTATTTAATTGCAGTGACGATTGACAAGTGACGAGTGACAAGTTGAAAACAGAACCACTGTCTTTAAACTTGTCTTAATTCTTGCTCGTCGCTCGTCACTCGTCACTCGTCACTTTATAAAGATATGATTCGACTTCTTCATAACGTACAAATTGATTGGCTCGCGCAGAGACGTTTCTGGCTCGTCGCTTCCGCGCTCTTGATGTTGGCGGGCTTGGGTTCGGCGGTCGCGCGGCAGGCTATGGGCGGCGGTTCGGACGCTTTCAACCTCGGTGTCGATTTCAAGGGCGGCACGGTGATGACGGCGCGTTTCAACCAGCGTCCGTCCGACGATGCCATTCGCTCCGCGCTCGAACAGAAGGGCGTGCGCAACGCCATCGTGCAATCAACCGAAAGGCCGAGCGAAGTTCTGATCCGCGTGCCGGAACAGGGCGGCGGCGAACAGGCGCAGAGCCAGGCGCAAGTGGATGTCGGGCGCGCGCTCGCGGGCGAAGCGCTCACCGCGCTCGGCCCCGAAACGGGCGCGACGATTGAGCGGACGGAAGCCGTCGGCCCCGTGGCCGGGCGCGCTCTGCGTAATCAAGCCATCGCCGTGACGCTGCTCGCGCTCGTCGGCGTCCTGCTCTACATCGGCTCGCGTTTTGAATGGACTTACGGCGCGGCGGCGGTCATCACGGTCTTTCACGACGTGCTCGTCACGCTCGGCATCTTCTCCATCATGCAGTGGGAGATTGACCTGACGGTCATCGCCGCGCTGCTCACGCTCGTCGGTTTCTCCGTCAACGACACCATCGTCACCTTCGACCGCATACGCGAAAACCTGCGCCTGCATCGTCGCACCTCGCTCTACGATCTCACGAACGAGGCCATCAACCAGACGCTCTCGCGCACGGTGATTACCGCCGGGCTGGTCTTCTTCTCCGTCCTCGCGCTCGTCGTTTTCGGCGGCGACGTGCTGCGCGGCTTCTCGCTCGCGCTCTTCATCGGCATCATCGTCGGCACCTACTCGACCATCGCCATCGCCACCCCGCTCATGGTCTGGTTCCAGCAGCGGCTTGAGCCTGCGAAGCGCGCGACCGTGACGCGAGAAGGCGGCGCGCCAGCCTCCGGCAACGCGACGACGAGCACGCGCAACGCGAAGGCCAAGGCCGCCGCGCGCGGGTCGCAACGCACGGCGCGTTCATAAGCCGCGCGGCGCGCTTTCCGTCCGGTTAAGAGCGCGTTCATTAAAGATTTTACGCTTGACTTGAACGGGCATCGCGACATAGACTGAGCGCGTTGCTGGCCCAATTAAATCGCTTTAACAAGAACGCTCCCGTCTGCGCGCATGCGTGCCTTTAGACGGTGATGCGTGATTGTAGATTTTTGCCGGAAGTGGTCGGTAGGCCGATCTGTTTCCCTGCGCAGCGTGTGTGAAGGTAACGGTTGCGCGCTCTTCGCGCCCGTCCGCCGCTGCTGCTACCCCCGCTATAATTTTAAGTTTCAATTTCATTTTAGGGTAAGTTCGCCGTCTCGGACGTTTTGGGAACATAACGCTTCTCAAAGGCATCTAACGAATTGATATTTCACGCCCCTGATCCATTGGCACCGGAAGTGGGAGGATAAAAAGATGTTCGATAGTTTAGTCGAGTCTGGTTCGCATAAGGACGATCTTGCGCGCAAAGGCTCGTTTTTTCTTGGGACGTTTGCCATCTACGCAGTGATCCTGCTGGCTCTCGGCGTCCTCAGCGTCTATCTCTATAACGAGAGTTTGCCGAGCGAAAATCTTGAGTTGATGACGATGGTGGCGCCCGTCCCCGTCCAGAATCAACCGGAACAACAGCCGGAAAAACAGGAAGCGAAGCCCGCCGAAGCCACGCCTGATCGTCAGGTGGCAACCCGCACAGATTTCGTCGCCAGCACCTATGACCCGACGAAAGTGCCGAAAGAAGTCTCCTCCGTCGCCAGTAAAGTTCCGCCGGTTCCGCCGGGCGGCGCAGTGCGCGGCACGTCGAACACCGATCCGGTGGGCGGCAACACCGGCCCCATCGGCCCCGTCGGCCCCGGCACGGGCGGCGTGGGTAGTGGAGGCGGCGCGCCCGTCGTGGTTAGTAATGATGACGAACCGCCGCCGCCGCCGAAGCCGACGCCGACGCCTGTGCCGAAACCGCGTGCCCCGATTTCGGGCGGCGTCTTAAACGGCAAGGCCATCAGCAAGCCGCAACCCGCTTACCCGGCGATTGCCAAGGCCGCACGCGCCTCCGGCACGGTCACGGTGCAAGTCACCGTTGACGAGACGGGACGTGTGATCTCGGCCAGCGCTGTGGGCGGGCATCCGCTGTTGCAGCAGGCGGCAGTCGCCGCGGCGCGTCAGGCGCGCTTCTCGCCGACGCTCCTGTCCGGGCAGCCGGTGAAGGTGAACGGCGTTATTACCTACAACTTTGTGCTTCAATAATTGGGTGCGAGACATCGCCGGGAGCGACGGGCGCGTTGTGAATCTAATCAACCACGCGGCTTTCCCCCTCCCGGCGTAATACGCTCGCGCTCTCGCTATAGTACATCCGAAAATTTGTGGAGGGTTCTACCGTGACAATTTCAATGAGTTTGCTGACCGCCAAGCTGTTGGGCTTTTTCGCTTTCCTGTTTCAGGAAGGGGGCGGAGGCAGCGACGCTGCCAATGCGACGGCCAACGCTTTCACGATGACGGAGATGATCAAGAACTTAGGCCCGGTCGCCATCGGGGTCATCGTCATCCTGCTGATCATGTCCATGTACTCCATCGCCGTGATGGTCGAACGCTTCCTGACGTATCGCGCCGCCAAAGCGCAATCGCGCGAGTTTGCCCCGCGCGTGGCGCAGGCTTTGAAGAACGACCGCATCGAAGAGGCCATCAACATCAGCGACAAGCACAAGAAGTCGCATCTGGCGATGGTCGTGAACGCCGGTCTGCAAGAGTTTCGCGCGCACGAACAGTCTGCGGAGATTTCGGGCGAGGAAGTTGACGCCTCGAAACGCGCGCTGCAACGCGCCATCGCCATCAAGAGCGCGGAGTTTCGTCGCGGCCTGTCGGGACTGGCGACCATCGGTTCGACCGCTCCGTTCGTGGGGCTGTTCGGCACGGTGTTCGGCATCATCTCGGCCTTCACGGGCATGAAGAACGCGGAATCGGCTGGTATCGGCGCGGTCGCGGGCGGTATCGCCGAAGCGTTGCTGACGACGGCTCTGGGTCTCGCCGTGGCCGTGCCCGCC
>DASYMM010000493.1:0-6435 GCA_036009085.1 Pyrinomonadaceae bacterium
TCTTCAACGCCAACTTCCTGCGCTTCCATCGCACTGAGCCGCTCGAATACCTGCTCTTCCAGAATCGCATCCGCCACGGCATCGGGCAGGACTACAGCGTCGGCGTCGCCTATCGCCCGCTGCTGATCAACAACATCACGATGACCTTCGGCGCGTCCACCTTCGTCCCCGGACGCGGCTTCCGCGACATCTACACGGACCGGACGCGCAACTGCCCGCCGAACGTGGAAGACTTCTGCACGCCGGATAAAACATCCATTGATCCGAGCAAGCCCTTGTTCTCCTTGTTCGCGCAGTTGAAGTTCATTTTCTAAGAAGCTGTTTGAAAAGCCCCGAAGGGGCGAGATGCAAGAGCCCGGTGCAACGCGCCGGGTCAGTGGAAGCCCTTGATGAGAAGCCCTGTAAGGGCGACATAGATTATTCCGCCCTGTCAGGGCTTGGCCGGAGCCACGACGCGATTCCTGTGGCGTTGCCACAGGCTTTTGCATGTCGCCCCCTTGGGGCTTTGATAGACCTTTCAAACCGCTTCTAAGATCGAAAATTTAGCAGGCAGCTATCGTCGAGACGGAGAGTTTAGAATGCAAGGTGTCGGTAAAGCTGATCGGATCAAGCTGGTCATCTTCCTATTTTTCATCGCGGTCATCGCTTTAACCCTGCTCGGCGGCGCGCGCTCCTCCGCGCAACAAAACGCCGCGCCGCCCGCACCACAACTCGCACGCGCCGCTCGCAGCAGCGACAAATCCACGCCCGATTCAAAGTCGGAATCAGGCGCGACGCTCGCGCCCGCGAAGGTTCATAACTCCGCTTCCAACGTCTCGCAGGCGGCGACCGCAGCAGAAGCGACCGAGGGCTGCATCTCCTGTCACAACAACATCGAGCCGATGCACGTCACGTCGAGCGGCAAGTTGGAGAACGGGAAAGACGGGCAGGGCTTGTCCTGCACCTATTGCCACGGCGGCAATCCTGCGGGCAAGACCGAAGCAGAATCGCACGTGCGCCCGCGCAACCCGAACTTCTGGAAAGTCGGCGGCAAAGCGTCGAGCGCGAACCCGGAGCGCACCAATGCGCTGTTGAATCGAGAAAGTTGGGAGTTTGTGCGCTTCATCAACCCGGCTGATCTGCGCGTCACGTCGAAGACCTGCTCGGAGTGCCACGCGCCGGAAGTTGAAGCCAACGACAGCAGCATGATGCGCCACGGCGCGATGCTCTGGGGCGCGGCGCTCTACAACAACGGCGGCTTCCCGCTCAAAGACGCGCGCTTCGGCGAAGCTTACGCCGAAGAGTCGGGCGCGCCGATGCGCCTCATTCAAGTGCCGCAGCCGACGAAACAAGAGCAACTCTTAAAAGGCTGGCTGCCCTTCATAGACCCGCTCCCACGCTGGGAGATTTCGCAACCCGGCAACTTGCTGCGCGTCTTTGAACGCGGCGGCAGGCGTCGTCTCGAAGTCGGTCTGCCGGATCGTGAAGAAGAACCCGGCAAGCCCGACAAGGGACTCAGCCCGCGCGGTCTCGGCACGAACAACCGCACCGATCCGGTCTATCTCGGCATCCAGAAGACGCGCCTCTTAGACCCGACGCTCAATCACCTCGGCACAAACGATCATCCCGGCGACTATCGTTCCTCCGGCTGCACGGCCTGCCACGTCGTCTATGCCAACGACCGCAGCCCGGTCAACTCCGGCCCCTATGCCAAATTCGGCAACATGGGCACGAGCGCGTCCGCAGACACGCGCATCCCGCGCAACGAACCCGGCCACCCGATCAAGCACCAGTTCACAAACGCCATCCCCACCTCGCAGTGCATGACGTGCCACATGCACCCCGGCACGAACATGGTCGCCACCTACACGGGCATGACCTGGTGGGACAACGAGACCGACGCCGACAAGATGTTTCCGGCGAAGCAAGTCGCGCCGTCGCAGGACGAGGAGCAGGAGAAGTTTGACCGCAACCCCGAAGGCGCGCACGTGCGCGGCCTCTGGTCTATGCGGAAATGGACAGACCGCGCTTCGCCCGAAGACTTTCTCGTCAAGACGGGCGAACCCGGCGGCGAGTTTGGCAAGCAACTCAAGCAGACGGCCTTCGCGGATTATCACGGACATGGA
Organism: Pyrinomonadaceae bacterium; assembly: GCA_036009085.1. GTDB lineage: Bacteria > Acidobacteriota > Blastocatellia > Pyrinomonadales > Pyrinomonadaceae > JAIVJZ01. Next base: position 2,106 of record DASYMM010000493.1, read on the forward strand.
TGGATGTTTCGCGCCGTCTTCAAACGCGACCGCGCGGGCAACATGCTCGACGGCTACGGCAAGCAGATCAAAACCGTCACGCCGAAAAAACTGGCCGACGCCGTCGCCTTCTCCGGCGACCGCGCGTACAAGTCCGGTCAACCCGTCCACCTCAAAGACATACACCTCGAAAAAGGCATGCACTGCGCCGATTGCCACTTCCGGCAGGACACGCACGGCACCGGCATCCTCTACAACGAACCGCGCGCCGCCATAGAGATCAACTGCACCGATTGCCACGGCACGATCCGCGAGAAAGCCAAACTCTTCACCACCGGCTACGCCGCAGGGCAAGGCATCGAAGGCGGCAAGCTCGTTGACAAAGAACGCGGGCGCAACCTGCGCGCGCCTCGCAGCGGAAACAAAGACATCTCGCGCAACCTCTACGCGCGCGACGAGACGGGCGCGAAGATTCCGCTCTTTGAACTCGCGCCCGCCGCCGGTCTGAAAAAGAAGATCAAGACCGAGGCGGGCACAGAAGTCACGGTTGACATCAAGGCGGGCGACATCGTGCAAAACTCCATCGTCGAGCCGGGCAAGTGGTGGCGCGTCAAGCAGACGATAGACAGCATCGATCCCAAGTCGCCCGACTACAACGAACTCTCGCGCTACGCCAAGACCATCCGCAAGGACAACTCGACGTGGGGCGACGTGCCCGAAAAAGACGACTCGCTCGCACACGCCGACAACTCGATGACCTGCTTCTCCTGCCACTCTTCTTGGATGACGAGTTGCTTCGGCTGCCATCTCTCGATGAAGGCCAACCGCAAGATGCCCAACCGCCACAACGAGGGCGACGACTCGCGCAACTTCACCACCTACAACTTCCAGGTCTTGCGCGACGACGTGTTCATGCTCGCCAAAGACGGCACGGTGACGGGCAACCGCGTTGCGCCCGCCGCCTCGCGTTCCGCCGTCATCGTCAGTTCGCAGAATCAAAACCGCGAATGGATTTATTCGCAGCAGCAGACCATCTCCGCCGAAGGCTTCAACGGCCAATCATTCGCGACGCACGTTCCGCACACCGTCCGCGCGACGGAGACGAAGGGCTGCACCGACTGCCACGTCGCCAAGGACAACGACAACAACGCTTGGATGGCGCAACTCCTGATGCAGGGGACGAACTTCGTCAACTTCATGGGTCGTTACGTCTATGTCGCCGCCGAGCACTCGCTCGAAGTCGTCCCCGTCACCGAACGCGAAGACCCGCAAGCCGTCATGGGCAGCACGCTCCACCGCATCGCTTATCCCGACAACTATAAAAAGTTTGTGGATGGCGGGCGCGAGTTGAAGGAATACTACGAGCACATCGGCAACCCCGAAGTCTTGGGGGTACAGATGCGCGGCGAGTATGCCTACGTCGCGGCGGGCGAAGGCGGACTGCGCATCTACGACATCGCGCAGATCGATCACAAGGGCTTCTCCGAACGCATCACCACCGCGCCCGTCTCGCGCTTCGGCCAGAAGTTCTGGGTGAAGACGAAATACGCTACCGCCGTCGCCGCGCCCTCGACGCTCGCGCTCGACCCCTTGCGCTCGCGCCGCCCCGAAAATCAGGAGCAGCCGATTCACGCGCTCTACGGCTACATCTACGTCGCCGACAGAGAAGAGGGCTTAGTCCTCGTCGGCGCGGCCACGCTCCTCGACGGCGACCCGCTGAACAACTATCTCAAGCGCGCCCTGACGTGGAACCCGAACGGCGTGCTCGACGGCGCAAACAACATCCAGATCGCGGGCACGCACGCCTACATCACGACCGACAAGTCGCTCGTCATCGTCAATATTGACGACCCGTTGCAGCCGAAAGTCGCGAAAGCGATTCCGCTCCATCACCCGCACGCCGTCGCCATACAGTTTCGCTATGCCTTCGTCGTTGACGAAGAGGGCTTGAAAGTCGTTGACGTGACGAAGCCGGACGAGGCGCATCTCTTGGAAGGCGCGGAAGTGCGGCTCGCGCACGCGCACGATGTCTATGTCGCGCGCACTTACGCTTACGTTGCCAACGGCGCGGACGGCGTCGCCATCATCAACGTCGGCAAACCGGAAGAGCCGAAGCTTGAACAGATGTACAACGCCGAAGGCAAACTGAACGACGCGCATCAGGTGAAGGTCGGGATGACGAACGCGAGCCTCTATGCCTACGTGGCCGACGGGCACAACGGCCTACGCATCCTGCAACTGACCGACCCCGAAACTTCCGTCACCTACGCAGGCTTCAGCCCGCGCCCCGACCCGAAGCTCATCGCCACTTTCAAGACTACCGGCCCCGCCGTCGCCATCTCCAAAGGTCTCGACCGCGACCGCGCCGTTGACGAAAGCGGCAACCAACTTGCCGTCTTCGGCAGGCGCGGCGCGCGTCCCTTCAACCTCGCGGAGTTGCAGCGCATGTACCTGATGAACGGCAAGCTCTACACCGTCACCGACAACCCGACGACGCCCGCCAACGATTTCAAAGGCACGACGGCGAAAGGCGAAGGCGAGCAACCCGAAGCGAAACCGGAGAAGGCCATCAACGCGAACTCAGTCTCATCCGGCATGTCAATGTTCTCGTTTCAGAAGATGACAGGCACGACCAAACTTGTCGGCGGCAGCTTGGGATTGTTGTTCGTCGGATTGGGACTCAGACGAGTCCGAGGCTTGAAGCGACGGGCGTAGTAAGCACCAAGCATTCACCGCAGAGGCGCGGAGCACAAACGCAGAGTGGGCGCAGAGAATTTAATGTCTCTGCGCCCCCTCTGCGCGCCTCTCTGCGTCTCAGCGGTGAATGCTTTATTTCGTTTTGTGCATCCACTCGATGCAGCGTCTCAGATGCGTCTGCATCCCGTCGGCGGTGTCCGAGTGTATCCGCCCGTGGCCGGGCAGCACCCACTCGAAACGCTTGCCCAACAGTTTCTCCATCGAGCGCGTCTGCTCCTTCCATGAAAACCAAGCGACGCTGCGAAAAGCCGTCAGCGTCTCGCGCACGGGCGACCACGCGAGATGATCGCCCGTGAAGAGATACTTGTCTCGATAGAGCAAGACCATGTGGCCGCGCGTGTGGCCGGGCACGGGGATGATGCGAAGTTCGCTGTCTAACACGACTTCCCCTTCGCCTTCGACGACGCGCTCGATGCCGCGCGCGCGTGCGCCGTCAGCCGCGTGCATGATGCGCTCGCAATTGAAACGTCTCGCAAACTTCTCGTGGTCGGCGATGTCATCCGAATGCGTGAGAAACATCTGCCGCACGCCGCCGAGCGTTTCGATGCGCTTGACGAGTTGCGAAGCGAAGCGCGGCGAATCCACGAGGACGTTCCCGCCCTCGTTCTCAGGACGCACAATTAAATAACTCCACGCGCCGAAGCTCGCTTCGGAAGTGAAGCCGCAGAAATAGACATTTTCGGAGATGCTTTGAGGGTAAGCGTCAATGGCGGCGCGGACGTTGTGGTGCGAGAGCGTGCCGATGGAGGCGGTCGGGCAGGCGACGAGCGCCATCAGCGCGCGGTGCGTCTCGTCCGCCGTCTCGGGTTGGCGATAGACGCTCGACTGCTCGCCGTGATCGCGAAAGGTTGCGGGCGCGATCTGGCGGCACGCATCGCAATCTATACAACTCGCATCCACATAGAAATCGCCCGCGACGTTCTCCGGCAAGCGTTGTGTAACGGCGGCCATGCGGATAGTTTCGTGTTTCAGGTTGAAAGTTTCAAGTCAAGAAAGGCGACGGTTATTGTTTTGAACCTGAAACTTTCAACCTGAAACCCGAAACCGTTCTATCTGAAGCGACCCATCAACACGAGGATGATGATGATCAAGAGGATGATGCCGAGCGTGCCGCTGGGAAAGTATCCCCAGTTACGGCTGTGCGGCCAACGCGGAACCGCGCCGAGCAGCAGGATGATTAAGATCACGATCAAGATCGTTGCCATAACAATTCTCCTCCCGCGAAAATTTATCGTCGCATGTCTTCAAAGCGAAGGCTGCATCACATTCGAGTCTGACGGCGTAGAGGTTATGCCTCGCGTCGTGTCAGGTCAATGTTTTTATTCCGCGCTCATCGTTCATCGTTCCGCGTTCATCATTTCCCCTTGTGCCGGTCGAGATAGTCGAGCAGCACGTTGGACATGACTTTGACGCCGACGACGAGGCTCTCCTCGTCCACGTCGAAATCGGCGGTGTGCCAGCCCGCCGTGATGCCCTTCTCGCGATTGCCGACGCCGAGGAAGAAATAGAAGCCCGGCACAACTTTCTGGAAGTAAGAGAAGTCTTCGGCGGGCATGAAGGGTTTGAGCACGAGCGTGTGCTCTGCGCCGACGAT
>DASYMM010000494.1:0-7174 GCA_036009085.1 Pyrinomonadaceae bacterium
CGTTGTGCCGCCCGCGTCGTCCTGCCCGCCGCCCGTCGCCGCCGTTCCCGTAGGTCGCTCCTCGCCTTGCTCCACCATTTGGTCTCACTCCTTCCCGTTCGTTGCCGCCCTAATTCAAACAAACCTTCGCGCGCTTAACTACAACTTCGCGACTTAACGACCGCGCCCGCCGCCCTTCTTGCCCGCAGACTTTTTAGCCGCGCCCTTCGCGCCGCTCTTTGCCGCGCCGCTCTTTGCGCTCGACTTAGTAGTTCCGCCTTTCTGCGCGCTCTTCTTCGCGGCTGTCTTCCCCGCGCCCTTCTTCGACGCGCTCTTCTTCGCACCGCCCGCCGCTTTCTTCGACGCGCCCTTCGAGGCAGTATTTCCCGCGCCCGCCGCTTTCTTCGCGCCCGTGGCCGACTTCTTCGCGCCGCCTGCCGTCTTCGCTGCGCCGCGCTTCTGGCTCGCCTTGTTTCGCCGCCTCGCGGCCTCGCGCGCAGCCTCTTTCTCCTTCTCCCGCTGCACGCGCTCGCGCACGTCTTCCATCAACCCCTGTATGCGTTCGGCCTCGGTCTGCGGTGCGTCGAATTGATCCCCGCTCTGACGCTGCTGGTCTGCAAAGCGATTGCGTTCCTCCTCCGTCATCGCGCCGTGGTTCTGCGTAAAATCGTACTCGTTCAACTTCTGGCCGTCTATTTTATAGTTCGGCTGGTTGCGTGTTGGGTCTTTTGGCATCTCTCTTTTTCGCTCCTCCCTCTCTCGTTAAAGCGCCTGCTTGACAGCGCGCGCCCCGCTTCGTATTCTTGCTTCACAAACTTTCGTGTGCCGCCTTAGCTCAGTTGGTAGAGCAACGGTTTCGTAAACCGTAGGTCTCCGGTTCAAGTCCGGAAGGCGGCTCCATTTTCCCTCGATTACCGCTTAACTATCTCAGCCCGCTCCTCCTCAACAGGTGATTTTTCAACCGCCCACTTTTTATAACCGAACTGCTGGATAGTGTGCTTCTGGTGATGATTAGCGTATAAAACCCGACACTTCCTCACCTCGGCTTCAATCGTCTTTCTCGCATATGACTTGTGCGACATGTCGCTGACTTCCCGACGTTTGGCTCGTGGGTCGAGATGGTCAAAGACCAGCATATCCGAATCGTTGACGCTGCAACCCTCCCACTCGCATTGCTTTGTCTTCAACAGTTCATACAACCAGCGGCGATCACTTTGCACTTTCGCTTTGTTCCGCTCGTAGTTGCGGCGCGGGTGAGTTTTGTAATGCTCGTTGTCAATCGCTCTTTTGCATGGGCTGCAATAAGGTTGCAGCCCATCGGGATTGCGCGAGTACTTATGAAACTCACTGGTGTCTTTCGCAGTTTTACAGCGGAAACACTGCTTCAGCATAACAACACCTCAACCGCTAAGCCTTGAACGGATCGCACCCGCAACACAAAAGAGGCGATCCGTTCAAGGTCGAATTGTGGTGGGCTTTGCCTTCAAGAACGGGCGTCGGCTTACTTCTTTCTGGCACTTCCGCCGCCCGATTTCCCGCCCGACTTCGCGGCGGACTTTTTCGCGCCGCTCCATGTTGCGCCGCGCGATTTCGTACTGCCTTTCTTCGCGCTGCCCTTCTTCGACGCGCCTTTGCCGCCGGAGGACTTGGTGGCCGAGTTTGCCGTGCGCTTGACCGCTTTGCTGGCCGATTTGCCGGCGCGTGCCGTCGCGCGGCCTTCGCTCGCCGCAACGCTGCCCGCACGCTCCGTCGCTTTGCCCGCCTGCCGCGCGATGCTTCTCACCGCGCTCGAAGTTGACGTGGCGCCGCTGCGTCCCGTGGACGAACGCCCGCGCGCGCTGCCGCCCGACTTGCGGCTGCCGCCCGGTCGCACGATGTCGCCGAGCGTCGGGCTGACGCTGCCCACCGTGTCGGCCAAAGTTTCCAGCAAGGAACTGCCGAGGCTCGACCCGCGTTCGGCCACTTCGCCCGCGACATCCGTGGCCTGATTGACCGCTCCCGTTGCCGTGTCCGTCACCGTGTTCATCATGCTGTTGTCATTGGCGTCGTCTCTACGGCTGTTAGATTGTTTACGTCTGCTTGGCATCTTCTCTCCTCCCGTCTGTTTCGAGTTGAATGAGCTACCCGCGCTCAAGGCGAACTAAACAACCTTGCGTCTTCCGCTTTCAATTTGCGCGTTTCTCAGTTGCCTTGTGGTTTACATGAAGTGTGCGGCAAACGTCAATCATAAAGTGTCGCGCGGTCGCCGCAAACGGCCGCAAATCAGCGTCGGCAGGGCGCAGGCGGGAGACGGGGCGCGCCGCAAGTAACGTAAGCGAACAGACGCGGCGGTCTCCTGTACGGGTTTCTGCGCGCGTGCGACGGGCGTGGCGCGTCTTTTGCCCGCATTCGTCCGGCGCGCGCGCTGGCACAGCCCTTGCCAATTTATCCAGAGGACAACAGACAGGCACATCCGACAGGCGACCGCCCGAAAGCGGGCATAGCGAGAATTTGAAATACTTTGAAGGAGTCTAAATTAAATGACAAAGCAGCAAGACAGCACGACGAAAAGAGTTGCGATCCTGATCGAAAACCACGTGGAAGACAGCGAGTTTTCAGTTCCTTATAATGCCTTGCGGGCGGCGGGCGCGGAAGTCACAGTGCTCGGCTCGCGCGTCAACGAAAAATATCAGGGCAAGCAGATGAAGCTCTCGATGGAGGCCGACCGCACGACGACCGACGCGCGCGCGGAGGAGTTTGACGCCGTCATCATCCCCGGCGGCATGGCGCCCGACAAGATGCGTACCAACATGAAGACCGTGCGCTTCGTGCAGGACGCAGTCGAAGGCGGCAAACTCGTCGCGGCCATCTGCCACGGGCCGCAGGTCTTGATCGAAGGCGAACTTTTGCAAGGCAAACGCGCCACCGGATTTCGCGCCATACGCAAAGACATGCAGAACGCAGGGGCGAACTTTGAAGACGCGCCCGTCGTGCGCGACGGCAACCTTTTCACGTCGCGCCGTCCCGGCGACGCGCCCATCTTCACCGCCGCCGTCCTGCGTCATCTCGGACTCGAAAGCGGTTTGAAAGATGTGACGCTTCCCGACGAAGCGAACCTTGCGGCTGACTGGTGGAAGCTGGCCGAAGGCTGGGGCGGCTCGACCAAGAGCGAGATCGTTGACGGCATCAACACGGCGATTCGCGGCGAGCGTTACGCGCTGACGGCCTTCGAGCACTACGCGGAGAAAGCGACCGCGCCCGACCTGCGCGCGGCCTTCACGGAAATCTGCGCGAACAAGGAGAGCCATATCGCGCTTTTGGAAGCGCGTCTCTCTGCGCTCGGCGAGAAGGAATCTTTTCAGGCGGCGGGCAGCGGCGCGTGGGCGACGCTCAAGAGTTGGCTGCAATCCTCCGACGACGTGGCGCTCATGCGCCGCGCGCTCGGCGACCTGCAAACCGGCGTCGTTGATTCGTTCAACCTCGCCAACAGCTTCACAGACCCGACGACCGCGCAGATTTTTGACGACATCAGCGTTGACATCGCCAAGAACGAGCAACGCATCGCAGACCTCTACCACGCGGGCACCGGAGACAAACAAGCCGACGCCGCCACGCCCACCACGGGCGCAGCCGTCAGCGCGTAAAGGCACTCACCGCAGAGGCGCGGAGCAAAGCCGCAGAGGGGGCGCAGAGAATTAAGTTTCTCTGCGCCCCCTCTGCGTGAACTCTGTGTCTCTGCGGTGAAGGTTTCAGGCCACGGGGCGGAGCAGGCCGCGAAAGATGCCCTGCACTTGCACCTGCGCGGCGGGCAGGCGGATCGGGGCGAGTTGCGAGTTGGCCGGACGAAGTTCAACTTCACGCCCGAAGCGGTGGAGGCGTTTGAGCGTGGCGCGCTCGTTTTCGATGAGCGCGACGACGATCTCGCCGTCGCGCGCGTCAATGCGGTTTTCGATGAGCGCGATGTCGCCGTCGCAGATGTGCTCGTCAATCATCGAGTCGCCCGTGACGCGCAGGGCGTAGACGCGCTCCGGGCGCACGCGTCCCAGGAGGAAACGCGGCACGCCGATGGTCTCGCCGTTGTCGTCAAACGTCTCCAGCGGCGCACCTGCCGCGACGCGCCCGAGCAGGCGCACTTCGCAGAGCGCGTCGCCCGCAGCCTCTTCGACGTGGACGTTCAGCCCAAACGAGCCGTTCGTATGGCTGCGCGCCAAGAGGCCGCGCTTCTCCAACGCTTCGATATGCTTGGCGATGGTCGCCTTCGAGGAGATGCCGAAGTGGCGCGCGATCTGCGCGTAAGAAGGCTCATACCCGTGCCGCTCGATGAAGCGTTGGATATAGTCCAAGATTTCCTTCTGGCGTTGGGTGCGGGGTTGCATAAGTCTCGACGATCCTTTCACGCGCGAGCGGTGGGGGCACGCTCTGGCGTCTCTACACTTGCACCGCTCTCTGAACAGCGTCAGGCGTGGCAGCTATCCTCAAACGGATTCTAAAGTCGCCTCTCGCGCGCGTCAAGGTTTACAACTCGACGCGCGCACGCACGCACCAGCCGTTGACGAGGCGACGCTAAATACCCGGCATGGCCTTCTTGAGCGGACGCAGCAGCAGGAGCAACACGCCCGCCATGACGATGGCGCAAACGCTCAGGAAAATCCAGAAAGTTGAGTGTGCCCAGTCGTCCCATAGTTCGCCGATCTGCGTCAGCTTGTTGCCGATGGCGGTGGCGACGAACCACCCGCCCATCATCAGGCCGCGCATACGGACGGGCGCGACCTTCGAGACGAGCGACAGCCCCATCGGCGACAGCATCAACTCGCCGAGCGTCAACACGCCGTAAGCCCCGAGCAACCACGCGGGCGACATTTTGTAGGCGTAGATGTCGCCGCCCGCCCCGACCGACGCTTCGCCGATCCGCGCTGCGATGAAAAGGACGAAGAAAGCGAGCGCGGTCATCACCATGCCGAAGACCATCTTCGTCGGCGTCGAAGGTTCCAGCCCCTTCTTGTCGAGCCACGACCAGAAGCCGACGAGCGGGAACGTGAGCAGGAGCACCCAACCGGGGTTGATCGAGTTCGAGATGATGCCCGACACTTTCCAATCGGTATTGTCGTTAGCCCAGTAAGTGATCGTCGTCGAGTTCTGGTGGAAGACCATCCAGAAGACGATCACGATCAGGAAGATGACGATGAGCGCGCTGACGCGTTTCCAGTCGGGCACGGCGTCAATGGCGTTCTGCCCGCTGACGCTGGCGGGCGGGGCGTCAACGGCGACCGCCGCCGTGTTCGCCATAGCCTTTGCGCCCCGACTCCGGGCGGTGTCCGCCATTTCAATGTGCCGCTTGAATTTCCAGAGGACAAAAACCGAGATGAGCATGCCGCCCGCCGCCACGGCGAACGCCGGATGATAGCCGAACCGACGCTTCACCAACTCCATCACGATTGGCGCGAGAAAAGCCCCGACGTTGATGCCCATGTAGAAGATGCTGTAGGCGCGGTCTTTGAGGTGGCTGCCCTCTTTGTAGAGGTTGCCGACCATCGCCGAGACGTTCGGTTTGAAAAATCCGTTGCCGACGACGAGGCAGGCGAGCGCGAGATAGACGATGTTCATCGAGCGGAAGGAGAGCAGGAGGTGTCCGGCCATGAAGAAGAGTCCGCCGATCATGACCGACTTCCGGTAGCCGAGTTTCTTGTCCGCGATCCAGCCGCCGACGAGCGGCGAGGCATAGACGAACATCAGGTAGTTCGAGACGAGCGACTGTGTATTGTCAACCGACCAGGCGAAGCCCTGCCCCGTGGTGTCGCGCATGTAGAGCGCAAACATGGCGAGCATCGAGTAGAAGCTGAAACGCTCCCACATCTCGGTGGCGAAGAGCACGTACAGCCCCTTCGGATGTTTGTCCGCGTGTCCGTCGAAATCGCTCATAGCTGCTGTTGTAGCCATCTCGTTATCCGCTCCTCTTCTGTTTGCAAACTGTCTTAAACTGTCACACGCCTTGCACCGTCTGCCGTCCGGCCAAACTTCAAGAGGGAAACTTCCCGCGCGCCTCCGCTAACGCCTCGAATAGCGCGCGAGCGTGAGCGGGAAGACGCGCACGCCGGCGGGCGCGCGTTCCGCTTTGAGTTGCTCCGTCGGGCTGAGAAGTTTGTCGGCTTTCATGCCATAGACCGCTTCGTTCAGTTTGTTGTCGGGGTTGACGACCGCGCCTTTGAGTTCGAGTCCGGCGAAGAGTCCTTTGCTGCGCGAGTAGGAAAGAATCCCGGCGTCGAGCGTGAGGTTGGTGGTTGCGCTCGCGGTGCGCCCGACGGGGCCAGCCGCCGCGCTCGCCTCGCCGCCCATCTCGAACTTGTCTTCCAAAAGCCCCTGCACCGCCGACTCGTTCATAAAGAGCAAGACGAAATCTGTCTTGGCCGCGCCGATCTGCGCGCCGAAACTCCCGCCGCGCATCGTAAAGAACGCGGGCGCGCTCCAACCGCCTTTCAAGCGGCGACTGATGAGACCGCTCCCGCCGCGTCCGCCCACGACGAAGCCTGCCTTGAGCACGCCGGGGAAGACCGCCACCGCCTCGGCCTTGTCAATCAACTCTTTCGGGATCGCGTTATCGCGCGCGTTCATAATCTGGTCGAAGACCTTCGCCGCGCTCTCGGCCTTGCGTTCCGCTTCCTCTTCCTTCTTCGTCGGGGGCGCGCTCACACGCCGCTGTCGCTCCTGCGGTTGCGTCTCCTGACCGCGCACGGGCACAAGGCTCAAGCCGCTCAACAACAACAATCCAAGCGACGACAACGCCGCGTTTCTCAACGACAACTGCTTCATTCGCTTCTGACCTCTCAAAACTTACTACGAGTTGATTTCAAAACCGCTAACCATCACTCAACCTTTTGCGCCTTACGTCTGAGCTTTGCGCCTTTGCGTGAAACGGTTTTCTCGCTGGAAGCGCGAAGTCAGAAACCGGAAGGCGCGAAGGAAGTTTTGCCCCGTGCTCTCAACTTACTTGCTTGAATACCGCGACAATTGCAGAGGGAAAGCGCGCACGCTCGGCGGAACCCAAGGCTTGCCGCCGCGCTGTAGCCCCGCGCCCGTGAGAATCTCTTGCGCCTTCATCCCATAGACCGCTTCGTTATCTTTATTATCGGGATTGATGACGACGCCTTTGAGTTCGAGTCCGGCGAAGAGTCCTTTGCTGCGCGAGTAGGAGAGAATCCCTGCGTCGAGCGTGAGGTTG
>DASYMM010000495.1:0-6288 GCA_036009085.1 Pyrinomonadaceae bacterium
GGCAAAAAACGGGGATGAAAACTTCCTATCCGATTCTCGACCCGCGCGCACGCGACATGGATGCGCGGCGCGACGGGCGCAAGAAGTGTGCGCTCGCCATGATGATCAAAGCTCCGCGCGCGGGCGAGTCGAAGACGCGGCTCGTGCCGCCGCTCACGCACGAAGAAGCCGCCGGATTGAGCGTCGCTTTCCTGCGCGATACGGCGGCGAACATCGCCGGGGCGTGCGCCGAACAGGCGGAAGGCGTCGGGGCGGCGGACGCCTTCGCCGCGTACACGCCGCGCGGCGCAGAAAGCGCGTTTGACGATTTGTTGCCGCGCGAGTTTGCGCTGCTTCCGCAACGCGGCGACTCTTTCGGCGAGCGTCTCTTTTATGCGGCGGACGACCTGTTGCGGCTCGGCTACGAGTCTTGCTGCCTGATTGATTCCGACAGCCCGACGCTCCCGCGCGCACTGCTCAAGGCGGCCATCGCGGAACTCGGCCGCCCCGGCGAACGCCTTGTGCTCGGCGCCGCAGACGACGGCGGCTATTATTTAATCGGCATGCGGCGCGCGCACCGGCGTCTCTTTGAAGAGATCGACTGGAGTACCTCCGAAGTCGCTGCCCAAACCATCGCACGCGCACGCGAGATCAATCTCGACGTGGCCTTGCTGCCCGCTTGGTATGACGTGGACGACGGGGCGAGTCTACGTCGTCTCTGCGTCGAACTGTGCGACACGCCGCGCGAAGACGAGTCCGGCCTGTCGCACAGCGGCGACGAGCAGGCGTGTGACATGCCGCTCGCGCCTTATCCTGCGACCCACACGCGCGCCGCGCTCGCGCGCCTGCTTGAAGGAGAGGCGCGCGCACGCATCGGAATTGAAGCGCGAGAAGCAGCGCAAGCCGCCGCAGCAGCGACGGCGGAAGAGGAAGGCGGCGCATGAAGGAATCGCGCGCCGTCTCGCATGGTGCGGACTCGACGCACGCCGCGCTTGCAGATTCGACGCACGCCGCGTTTGCGAACTCGACGCACGCGGCGCGCAGCGCAAATTCGACGCACGCGGCGCGCGGCGCAGGCTCGATGCGCGGCGCGTTGTTGAACTGGACAAACCTGCTCCTCGTCTTGCTCGGCCTCGCCTCGCTCGCTCTCTACAGGCACGGGCTTCGCTTCGACAAGACGCGCCCGCTTCAGATCATTCCGTTCATACGAATCGCGCTCATGCAGTGCGCGCTCTACGCGCTCGCCGCGTGGCTCGTGTGGCGCGCGCGTAGAGCGTCACATACTTCACATGCGACGCTCGTGCTGGTTCTGGTCTTCGCCGCGTTGTTTCGCTTAAGCGTCCTGTTCGCGTCGCCGGTGTTGTCGGACGACATTTATCGCTACATCTGGGACGGGCGCGTGCAGGCTGCGGGGATAAATCCTTATCGCTACGTCCCCGCCGACGATGCGCTCGGATTTTTGCGCGACGACCGCATCTACCCGAACATCAACCGGCGCGACTTTGCGCCGACCATCTACCCGCCGCTCGCGCAAGCTGTCTTCTTTCTGGCGACGCGCGTGAGCGAGTCTGTGGTGTGGATGAAGGCTGTGATGGTCTTGTTCGAGGCGGCGGCGTTGTACGCGCTCTCAGTGCTGCTCGCTTCGTTCAAACTGCCGCGCGAGCGCGTGCTACTCGCGGCGTGGCATCCGCTCGCGGTGTGGGAGATTGCGGGCAGCGGGCATCTCGATGCGCTCGTTTTGGCCTTCGTCGCCTTCGCGCTCGTCGCACATCGAAAGGGGCGAGAGAGTTTGACGGGCGCGCTCCTGGCTTGTGCGGTGCTCGTCAAATTGTTTCCGCTCGTTCTGTTTCCGGCGTTCTATCGTCGCCGGAGTTGGCGTCTGCCGCTCGCGTTTTGCGCCGTGCTCGTCTTGGGTTATCTGCCGTATCTTTCGGTCGGCGCGCGGCGCGTCGTCGGCTACTTGCCGGGCTACGCGGAAGAGGAAGGCTTGCAGAGCGGCGCGCGATTTTTTTTGCTGCAACTCGCGCGGGCGTTGCCCGGCGGCGCGCATGTGCCGCCGGCGGCTTACGTTGTTTTCGCTTTGCTCGTGCTGAGCGCGTTGGCCGCGTGGTGCGTCTTTGCGCGCGAAGCCGGCGAAGGAGACTACGTGCGGCGCGCGGCTTTGCTGGCAGTCGTCTTTACCGTGTTGTTGTCGCCGCACTATAGTTGGTATTTCGTGTGGCTCGTCCCGTTCCTTTGCTTCGTGCGCGGCGCGCATCTCGCGCCGCTGCTCGCGCTGACGGCGGCATGCTTCATGCTCTACGGCACCTGGCTCGGCGACGCGCCCGCGCAGATGCTCCGGCTCAACCTGTGCATCTACCTGCCGCCCGTGCTGCTCCTGCTAGGCTCTTATGTGCGGCGCGGTGCGGAAACGATTGAGCATTCGACATAAGACGACCGGAGCGAGTTGAAGGAAACGAGCGGGAGGCGAGAGGAGAGAATTGACGCGAACTTCACACAGCGGCCAACGCGCGCTCGTGACGGGCGGGGCGGGACTCATCGGCTCGCATCTCGTTGACTTGCTGCTACGCGAAGGCTACCGCGTGCGCGTGCTCGATAACCTTGAGCCGAACACGCACCGCAAAGGGCGACCCGCTTGGATCAACCCGCAGGCCGAGTTCGTCGAAGGCGACATACGCGACCGCGCGACCGTCGCCGACGCGCTCGCAGGCGTTGAAGTCGTCTTTCATCAGGCGGCCTACGGCGGCTACATGCCGGAGATTTCAAAATACGTCGCGGTCAACAGTTTCGGCACGGCGCAAATGCTCGAAGTGATCCGCGACGAAAATCTGCCCGTCAGGAAAGTCGTCGTCGCTTCGTCGCAGGCGGTGTACTCGGAAGGCGCGGGGCTTTGCGCGGAGCACGGTTTGGTCTTCCCCACGGTGCGCCCCGTCGAACAACTGCGCGCAGGAGACTTCAACGTCCATTGCCCGCACTGCGACCTTCCAACCATCTCCGCGCCGACGCCCGAACACGCGCCCATCGGCGGCGAGACGGTCTATGCCATCACGAAAGTTGATCAGGAGCGGCTCGTGCTGACGTGGGGGCAACAGACGGGCACGCCCACCGTCGCCCTGCGCTACTCCTGCACCTACGGGCCGCGCCAGTCCATCTTCAACCCGTACACGGGCGTCATCGCCATCTTCTCGACGCGTCTTTTGAACCAACAGCCGCCCGTGCTCTACGAAGACGGCGAGCAGACACGCGACTTCAGTTTTGTCGAAGACATCGCACGCGCCAATCTTCTCGCCGCGACGACAGATAAACTCGACGGCTTCGCCGTGAACGTCGGGAGCGGGGAAGCGACGACCATCCGCGAGGTCGCGCGGCTCGTCGCCGATGCCTTGAACATCCGCGTCGAACCCGTCGCGCAGGGCGAGTTTCGCCCCGGCGAGATGCGTCATCTCATCTCCGACACGACGCGCATACGCGCCGCGGGCTACGCACCGCAAGTCAACTTAGCAGACGGCATCCGCCGCTACATCGAATGGATCGAGCAACAGATGGACGTGCGCGACTACTTCGCCGAGGCTGAAACATTGCTGCGCTCGAAAGGCATCGTGCATCGGGTGAAGGGATGAAGAATCAGGCCAACGCTAAGGGCGTCGTCTCCGTCGTCATCCCCGCTTTGAACGAGGAGGAGACGATTGCCGGTGTCGTGCGCGCGGTGCCGCGAGAGATCGCGTCGGAGGTGATCGTGGTGGATAATGGGAGCGAGGACGGCACGGCGGAGCGTGCGCGCGCGGCGGGTGCGCGGGTCGTGCGGGAGCCGCGTAGAGGATACGGGCGCGCGTGTCGGGCGGGTGTGGAAGCGGTCGCGCCGGAATGTGAGATCGTCGTCTTCCTCGACGGCGACGGGAGCGACTGCCCGGAGTTGATGAATCGTCTCGTTGATCCGGTTAAGGCGGGCACGCATGATTTTGTGATCGGGTCGCGCACGCGCGGGCACAGAGAGCCGGGCAGCATGAACTTTTCGCAACGCTTCGCCGGACGCGCCGCCGGTCTTTTGCTCCGTGCGCTCTACGGCGTCAGCTACACGGACATGTGCCCGTTTCGCGCGATCCGGCTCGATGCGCTTCGCGGTTTGCGTATGCGTGAGGAGACTTACGGCTGGAATCTGGAGATGCAGATGCGCGCGGCTCGTGCGCGCCTGCGGATACTCGAAGTGCCGGTGGATCACCGCCGGCGTGCGGGCGGCGAGTCGAAAGTTTCGGGCACTTTGCGGGGCACGATCCTCGCCGGAACGCGCATCCTTTACACAGTCGCGCGCATCGCATGGGAGCGCACCTGAACAAGCGTCGCACGCACGGACACCGAACGCCGCACGGCTAATACTCAAACACCCAAGGCTTTTATGAAATACACGAAATCACTCGCCGCGCTACTTCTCGCCGTCACGCTCTCTCCAAACGCCAGCCGCGCGCAGCAGCCGACCACCACGGCGTCGCCCGCCGCCGATACCGCAACGGACGAGGCGAACGCAGAAGCGTTGGAGCTTGAGGGAAAGGCTCTGGCCTTGCTCAACGAAGTCGTCGGCGAGATGCCTTCTCTGAAACTGGTCGAGAACCGCATACGCTTGCAGGCCGTGGCCGCCGAACTTCTCTGGCCGCGCGATCAGGAGCGCGCCCGCGAGATTTTCAACGCGGCGGCCACCGACCTCGCCGCCGTCGTCGCCGGCATCGAGACGGACGATCCGCAATACTACAATCTGGTGAACATGACCTCGCAGTTGCGCCAGCGGATGCTCACCACCATCGCGCAATACGACCCGAAACTCGCGCTCGAATTTTTGCGTTCGACGCGCATGCCCCCGCCGCCCACGCAGCCCGGCGTTAACTTCCGGCAACCGGATCAGGAGTTGATGTTGGAAGCGCAACTCGCGCAGCAGATCGCCGCCCGCGACCCGCAGCAAGCCCTGCGCCTCGCCGAAGAGATTTTGAGTCGCGGCCTCTCGTCAAATTTGATGCCGCTCCTCGATCAATTACGCGCGCGCGACCCGGAAGGCGCGACGCGTCTCACAGCCGGAGTCGTCAAAAAACTTCGCAGCGCAAACTTCGCCACAGACTACGAAGCGACGAGCATCGCCAGCTATCTCCTGCTCTCCACGCGCGCGCCGGAGAACGCGGGCGCGCAGACGACGGGCGGCGCGCCGACGATTGCTGCCAACCTGCCTAATCCGCGTCGTCTCCAACTGGACGAACAGACTCGGCGCGAACTCGTCGGTTCGCTCGTCAACGCCGCCGTCGCCGCTCCCGGTAATCCGGGGCGCGGGGGCGGCAACGTGGGCGGCCTGCTGTCAGCCGTGCGGCAGTTGATGCCGGAGGTCGAACGCTACGTGCCCGCGCAAGCGGCGGGCGTGCGGCGTCGTCTGGATGGATTCGATCAGAGAGTGGAGAGGGGAAACAACCGTGGCGAGCTGCGTCAGTTGATGCAGACGGGCACGACGGACGCGCTCATGGAAGCGGCGACGAAAGCCACGCCCGACATGCGCCAGCAACTCTATCGTGCGGCGGCCTGGAAAGCGTTCAACGACGGAAACCCGGAGCGCGCGCGTCAAATCGTCAACACCAACATCGAAGGGACACGACAGCGCGAGCAGTTTTTGCGCGAACTCGACAACCAACTCTTCTGGCGTGCCGCTTCGGAAGGCAACATCGAAAGTGCGCAGGCGTTGCTCTCCCGCGTCAAGGCTGTAGACGAGCGCGTGGGGATGTTGATCCAACTGGCGCGCATCGTGGCGGCGAAAGGAAACCAGAAGGGTGCGCTCAGTTTTCTGGAAGAGGCTTCGACGCTCGTGGAGGAGCGCGCCAAAGGCCACTCGCAATTCAGCATGCAGTTGCAACTGGCGCACGTCTATGCGCCGCTCTCGCCTGCGCGCGCCTTCGAGTTAGTCGAAGCGAGCATCACGCATCTCAACGAACTCGTCGCGGCGGCTGCCGTCATAGACGGCTTCGGGCAGGAGGCTTTCGCGCAGGATGAATTAAAAGCGCAGGAGGGACATTTGTGGGGCGCGCTCGCCACGCAATGCGGCGAGACGCTCGCCGCGCTCGCGCCCGCCGACTTCGAGCACGCGCGCTCGGCAGCCGAAAGGTTTCAACGTCCCGAACTGCGCCTGCAAGCGCGGCTCGCCGTGGCGCGCGGCATCCTTGTGAAAGAGGACGGGCGGAATAATGTCATGCGTAATCCTCTCCGGCGGGGCGGCAGAGAAGGCATCAGGCCGCGCTTCGACGAAGACTAGAGCGGATTGCAATTGAATGTACGGCGGGCTGT
>DASYMM010000496.1:0-10699 GCA_036009085.1 Pyrinomonadaceae bacterium
CCCAGTCGCCCGGCATCCCGCCGCAGACGCCGACGACGCCGCGCAAGCGTTCGGCGTGCGTGAAGGCGAAGCGGTAGTTGAGCGCGCACGACTGCGAGAAGCCGAAGAGGAAGACGCGATTTCGATCAGCGATCTTCTCATCGATCAGCGTCGAGATGATATCGAGCAGCGCGCGCTGGTGGAGCGCGACCGACTCCTCGGCGCGGAAGTTGGTGAGCCAGCCGAAGCCGTAGCGCAGGGGCGCGCCCTCCTCCTTCGGCTCCTTCAGGTGTTGGTGGACGCCCTGCACCGCCGCGACCGCGAAGTTTTCCGGCGCGAAGCGGCGAGCCTCGCGCATCATTCGCCCCTTGTTGCTGCCGTAGCCGTGCAGCGCGACGAGGAGCGGCGCGGGCGACGGCGCGGGCGCGAAGAGGTCATAATAGATTTTCGACTCGACCGGGACGGATCGGTCGAGGCGCAAAGTTTCGTCGGGGGAGTTTGTCATAAGTTGGCGATCAGGTTGGATGAGAGTTTAGTCGGTTGCGCCTTCACGCTCAAGGGAGTCGCGCGTCGTCACGCGCTCTGAAAATTCTTTGACAGACATTTGACGGGCGCGGGACAGTCGCGTGCGCGCGCGATGTTATAGTTGACTCGAATGCACGGGCTGACCAAGATCGTCGTCTACTCGCTGATCGCCACGCTCGCGATCATCGCGAGCGTGTACCTGAGCTGGTGGTTGCAGTCGCGGCTCATGCTGCGCGCGGCGCGGCGGCGCAAGGTGCGCGCGACGCGGCGCAGTCTGTGGTCTGATCCGGGCGAGGTCGAGCGGCTGGACTTCGCGGCGGGTCCCGGCGGGCGCGACGGCGCGCCCGTGCCGCCGTTCCGCTTCGTCGCCGAGCACTCGACGGGGTCGAGCCCGTGCCTGTCGGTCGTGGACGCGCGCGGCAGAACGTGGCGCGTGAAGTGGGGCGACGAGGTGAAGTCCGAGACCTTCGCGACGCGGCTCGCGTGGGCTGCCGGTTACTTCGTCGAGCGGGCTCATTACGTCGCCGCAGGCGTGATCGAGGGCGAGTACGAGTTGACGCGCGCGCGCGAATGCGTGGGCGACGATTGCGCGTTCCGCGACGCGCGCTTCGAGCTGGACGAGGCGGGCGTGCGTAAACTCTTCGACGAGCACGGGTGGGCTTGGGACGACAACCCGTTCGCGGGCACGCACGAGCTGGCGGGCTTGAAGATCATGCTGATGCTCACCTCGAACTGGGACAACAAGGACGTGCGCGACGTGGCGCGCGGCTCGAACACGGCGGTCTTCGAGTATGCGCTCGAAGGCGGCCTCGTCGAAGCGCGTTATTTGATCATTGATTGGGGCGCGTCAATGGGGAAGTGGGGCAGCAATCTGTTCAGGAGCAAGTGGGACGCCGCCGGGTACGAAGCGCAGACGCCGGAGTTTGTGGCCGGAGTTGAGAACGGCCTCGTGCGTTGGAACTACATCGGGCAACGGACGGCTGAGGCGCGCGAGCAGATCAGCGTCGAAGACGTGCGCTGGCTCTGCCGGTACGTCTGCCGCATCACGGACGCCCAACTCCGCGACGGCCTGCGCGCCAGCGGCGCAACCGCCGAAGAGATCGCCACCTTCACACGCGCCATCCGCGCCCGCCTCGACACACTCAAGCGAATCGGGGAATGAAAAGCTGTCACTTGTCAGTGGTCAGTTGTCCGTTGTTTTTGTCTGTCGTTAGTTGAGCAATTCAATCTTTAGCAACTCGCCCGGAGAGCCACAGGCAACGGACAACTGACCACTGACAACGGGCAGCTTTATCCTTGCTTTGCAAACTCTTTCGGGTCGAATTGGTGGAAGAACCAGTCGAGGAGCGGTTGGTGTCCGAGCGCGCTGTACCAGCCGAAGCGTTGCATCTCCGCGTAGGCTTGTTCCTTCGTCCATCCGTCATCAACGACGCGATAGACTCCGATGAGCATGCCTGTGCGATGCCTGCCGCCGCGACAGTGTGTGAAGATCGCGCCCTGCGTCTGCGAGGTGCGGATGAAGTCGAGCCATTCCGCAACTTTGTCGGCGGCGGGCGCGTCGCGGTCGGAGAAGGGGATGTGCTTCCATTCGGTGATGCCTGAGCCGAGCGCGCGTCGCATGTCCTCGCTGCGTTCCTGCTCGATGATGCTGCACACGCGCGCCACCTTGAGCTTCTCGACGAGCGCGCGATAGCCGTCCGCGTCGGGCAGTGCGCCCCTGTAGAGCGTGCCCGTGACGCGCGCGAAATTAGGGATCGGCACGCCGAACTCGTTCTTCTCCGAACGCGACTTCGCCCACTGAATCAACCACACCGTCTTATTCTCCTCCCGTCTTCCTGCGAAAACTTAGCGGGGAAGCATTGAACCACGAAACCACACGAAACAGCACGAAAAGATAATTCTGCTTCGTGTTATTTAGTGTGGTTTCGTGGTTACTGTTTTTGTTGGCTGCTTTAACTACTCCGAACGGTCTCTTTCACAAACTCATCGCTCCCGGTACCGGACGACTGCGCTTCCCGTTCAACCGAATCGCCCGCCGCTTCGCCGCTGCTTAGCTCGTACTTGCCACGGTGCTGCGCGTAAAACTCGTCCAGAAATTTCACAGCCTCCTGCGGCGCGAGTGTGTGCAGTATCTCCATGTTGGCGTTGGCGCGAAACTTCTCTCGCCGGTCGGGGCGTTCGAGGTAGCCTTCGCGGTAGGCGTCCGCGGCGTTGCGCGCCAGCGCGCCCGCCAGTTCGAGCGGCGCGAGAAACGCGTTGTTGTATTCCACTTCGAGGATGGCGTAACGGTGGCGCGCGGCCAGGTCTGCGAGGCTTGCGATGCTGTAACCGAAGAAGTGATGCGTCATCTGAAACGCGGGGTCGTACTTCACGACGAACTTTACAGGCGGCGGTATCTTCTCGTTGATTTCCGTGACGACGAGGCGCGGGCGAAACTCCGCGAGCAGCGCATCCAGCACCCAGTAATCGTAGCTATCTATGTCGAGCGAAAGCACGCCGAACTCGCGTTCGATTTTGTAGGCTCTGAGGAGCGGCACGACGTTCTCCGGCGTCACTACGCAATTCGCTGCGCTGACCTGCGGGTAATACTTATAAGCCGAGGCCAACTTGCAGACCTTGCGGTTACTTCCCTCAAACCCCACGCCGCGCCAACCGTCGCTAAACAGCGCGTAAGTGTTCGAGCCTTTGACGCCGTCGCCCGCGCCGATGTCCACCGCCGTCCGGCTCGCGCCCGCCGGAGGCAGCAGTTGCGCGATATACTTTTGCAGAATCCGCTCCTCGCCGAAATTGGAAAAGCCTCCGCGCCCCGCCCCCACACGCGCACGGTGCAGCCTGTATTCCAGACGCTTCAAATACTCCTGTGCCGATTTCGCAATGCTCATCGTTGCTCGATTATAAATTATGTCTTGCCTACGTCGGCCAGATACTTCTCCGCCTCGGCGGTCGAACGCAGCCAGACTACTTCCTTCGCGCCTGAGTTCTCACGCATCCAGGTTAAAATTTTCGGCCTCGTGCGCTTCGGGTAATTCCCTATCCAGAGGAGAAATTCCGGGTTGAGGTCTTCGGGACACCCGGCGGCCATGTCCGGCCTGCTCCGTTTACGATAATGCATGAAACGCTTCAAGACGCGCCACAGGCACAGGAGGCGCGGCATGTCGAGGAAGACAACCGCGTCGCAAGCCTTGAGCCGGATGTCGAACGTGCCGGAGTAGTTCCCGTCCATGATCCACGCATCGCGCTGCACCAACTCCGCGACCCGTTCCGCCCATTCAGGCTTCGGCGTCTCGACCCAACCCGCGTTCCAGTAGAGCGCGTCGAGATGTATGACTTCGATGTCGAGCAGTATGCCGAGACGCCGCGCGAAGGTGCTTTTGCCCGCGCCGCCCGAACCGATTACCAGAACCTTCCTCATCTCCATTCCGCGAACGCTCAAATATCTTGAAGTGTCTCCCCTTAGACTTCGCGCAAGTCGCGTCCGGTCATCTCGGCAGGTTTGTCTAGGCCGAGGAGGCCGAGCATGGTGGGGGCTACGTCTTCGAGCGCGCCGCCTTCACGGAGTTTGAGGCCGACGGAGGCTTCGTCTATGAGGTGGAAGGGGACGAGGTTGGAGGTGTGCGCGGTGTGGGGCTGCCCGGTCGTGGGATCAACCATCTGCTCGCAGTTGCCGTGGTCGGCGGTGATGAGCGTGCGCCCGCGCGCCGTGCGCATGGCGCGCATGATCCAGCCCAGACAAGTATCAACGTGCTGGACGGCTTCGATGGTCTTCTGCAAGTTGCCCGTGTGGCCGACCATGTCGGGGTTGGCGAAGTTGACGATGAAGGCGTCGGTCTCTCCCTCTTCGATGGCGCGCAGGATTTTGTCCGTGAGCGGGAAGGCGGACATCTCCGGCGCGAGATCGTAGGTCGCCACTTTGGGCGAGGGGATCAAGAGTCGCCGCTCGTGCGGATACTCGCGCTCCGTCCCGCCGTTGAAAAAGTATGTGACGTGCGCGTACTTCTCCGTCTCGGCCATGCGGTAGTTGCGTACGCCGAACGCGGCGAACACGTCCGCGAGAATGTTGTGCGGCTGCGTCTTCGGGAAAGCGACGGGGAGGTTGAACGTTTTATCGTACTCGGCGAAGCAGACGTACTCGACCGTGGGGCGACCCGCCACGTCGAACTCGTCGAAAGGAGTTTGCGTGAGCGCGCTCGTGATCTGGCGTGCGCGGTCGGCGCGGAAGTTGAAGAAGACGATGGAGTCGCCGTCCTGAATCGTCGCCACCGGCGCGCCCTCTTCGCGCGCGCGCGTAACGACCATCGGCTCGACGAACTCGTCCGACACGCTGCGCTCGTAAGACTCCTTGATGGCAACCACAGGATCGATCACGCGTTGGCCTTCCGCCTGAATCAACATACGGTAGGCGCGCTCCGTGCGCTCCCAACGCTTGTCTCGATCCATCGCGTAATAGCGACCGCAGACTGTCGCGATGCGCCCGCAGCCGATCTCCGCGCACTTCACCTGCAACGCTTCGACGTAGCCGAAGGCAGACATCGGCGGCGTATCGCGCCCGTCTAGAAAGGCGTGGACATAGACGCGCTGCAAGCCTTTCTCGCGCGCCATCGAGAGGAGCGCGTAGAGATGCTCCCGCGAAGAGTGGACGAGTCCGTCGGACAGTAAGCCCATCAGATGGAGGGCGCGATTGTTTTGCAGCGCGTTGTCCAACGCGTGGTTGAGCGCGGGGTTCGTCAAAAACTCGCCCGACTCGATCTCGTAGTTGATGCGCTCCACGTCCGTGCGGAGGACGCGCCCCGCGCCGAGGCAGAGATGCCCGACGTTCGAGTTGCCCATCACGCCCGGCGGCAAGCCCACGCATTCGCCCGACGCTTGCAAGAGCGTGTGCGGGTACTTCTCCAGAATCTCCGTGTAGAACGGCATCGAGGCTTGCGCGATGGCGTTGCCCTCACGCGCGGGACTGTAGCCGAAGCCGTCGAGGACGATGAGCGCGAGCGGCCCTTGTCTGTCTGTCACTGTCAATTCTCCCGAAAGCAAAACTCCAATCTTAGAGCGACTAACTCAACCACCAAGCCACGCAGACACAAAGTTAACTCAACAAGGTTGCTTCGTGCCTTCGTGCCTTCGTGGTGAGCTTTCTTAGTCACGCTTAGTTCAAACGAAACGGCGCGCATCGTCAGCCTTGAGCCTTCTTCGCCTTGAACATGTCCCACCACGCGACGAACAAGCTGGCAAGCAAAACTCCGACCATGATGCCGCTCAAGAATCCGCTGCGCGCCGAGAGTTCTCGATAAGAGAGATAAGCGGCGGAGATGGTGACGACCGAGAGCAGCCAGACGTGTCTTCTTTGAAACATGACTAGATTAACCTAAAAGTATTCTGAGCCTTCTAAAACATCCAGAGCTACGGTTTGAGATCAGTTGCCGCTCTGTTGCTGCCGTCCATGTAGAACGGCACGGATTGATGCTGGTGCGTGATCTTCCACGCGCCGGAGATTTTGCGGAAGCCGAGAGTTTCGCGCACCCAGATGTCCATCGCCGCGCCGTTGTCGCTTCTCGTGCCGCTGATCCGGTTGAGACTGTGGCAGAAGGCGACCGTCTCGCCCGCCGTGATGTGCAGGTCGCGTATCTCGTAGCCGATGGAGCCTTGAAACGTGGAAAACCACTCCTCCACGCCGCTCTGACCCGGACTCTCGCCGCCCTTGAATTGAAGCGGCGGCGCGAGGACGAACATCACGGTCTCCGACGCAAAGTGCGACACCACGCCCTCCGCATCTTTCGCGCGGATGGCGTTCGTCAATTCGTCTCTCAACGTGCGGATCAAGGCTTCATCATTCGTTCTGTTATTCTCAGTTGACATGCTCGACTCCGTTACCCGCGTGGATGCTGCGACAACCTTCGCCGCCGCTTCACGCCGCCTAAGCCTCGTAGCGCGTTTTGCAGTTGGGACACTCCAGAATGTTTTTGACGCCGCTGATCGGGATGACCGGGATGATGAAAAAAAGCGTAATGAAATTCATTCCTTTCCTGATCTTGAAGCCGGCGATCCTGCCGCATTTGGCGCAGTGGTGTTGCTGCGGCGTGAGTTCTGATCCCCAGACGAAGAAACGTGTGCCAATGATCAGCATGTGAGAACCTCCGTAAATAATCGCCGCCGCTTCAAATCGGCCAAGCCTCTCTGCGCCCGCTCAACGCTTCGCCGCGCGCGCTTTCTTCGCGCCGCCGTTCGCGCCTTTGCCACCTTTACCGTTAGACGCGGGCTTCGCAGCCGTCGCGGCGTTCTGTTCGAGTTGATAAAACGCGCGCAGGCCGGGGAAGCGCGCGGAGGTGCGCAGGTCTTCTTCGATGCGGAGGAGTTGATTGTATTTGGCGATGCGGTCGGTGCGCGAAAGCGAGCCGGTCTTGATCTGCCCGGCGTTCGTGGCGACGGCGAGGTCTGCGATGAAGGTGTCTTCCGTTTCGCCCGAACGATGCGAGATGATCGCGGTGCGGCGATTGGTGCGCGCCAGTTCGATGCAGTCGAGCGTTTCGGTGAGCGTGCCGATCTGGTTGACTTTGATCAAGATCGAATTGGCGACGCCGCGCTCGATGCCGCGACGAAGAAACTCCGTGTTCGTCACAAACAGATCATCGCCGACGAGTTGGACGCGCCCGCCGATTTCATCCGTCAGAGTCTTCCAGCCGTCCCAGTCGTTTTCGGCCATGCCGTCCTCGATGGAGATGATCGGGTATTGCTCCGCCCAAGATTTCCAGTAGGCCACCATCTCGTCGCTCGTGAGTTTTCGTTTGTCGGATTTTTTGAAGACGTAATTTTTGCCGTCGTAAAACTCGCTCGCCGCAGGGTCGAGCGCAAGGAGGACTTCGCTGCCCGTCTTGTATCCGGCAGCGGCGACGGCTTCGAGGATCGTCTCAATCGCTTCTTCGTTCGAGCGCAGATTCGGCGCGAAGCCGCCCTCGTCGCCGACGCTCGTGGCGAGGCCGCGCTTCTTCAAGACGGTCTTGAGCGCGTGGAAAATCTCCGCGCCGACGCGCAGAGCCTCCGCGAAACTCTCGACGCCGACGGGCATCACCATGAACTCTTGAAAGTCCACGTTGTTGTCTGCGTGCGCGCCGCCGTTGATGATGTTCATCATCGGGACGGGCAGCGTGCGCGCGTTCGTGCCGCCGAGATAGCGATAGAGCGGCATCTCAAGGTAGGTCGCGGCGGCGCGTGCCGTGGCGAGCGAGACGGCGAGCAGCGCGTTTGCGCCGAGTTTGGATTTCGTGGGCGTGCCGTCGAGCGCGATGAGCGCGGCGTCAACTTCGGTCTGGTCGAGGGCGTCGAAGCCTTCGAGGGCTTCGGCGATGGTTTCGTTGATATTTTCCACGGCCTTGCGCGTGCCCTTGCCGCCGTAGCGGGCGCGTTCGCCGTCGCGCAGTTCCACGGCTTCGTGTTCGCCGGTGGACGCGCCCGAAGGCACGGCGGCGCGTCCCTGTTCGCCGCCGATCAAAAACACTTCCGCCTCGACTGTGGGATTGCCGCGCGAATCCAGAATTTCGCGCGCATGTATGGATTCAATCAGACTCATAAGTTTGCTCTCCGTCGCTTCGCCTGAAAATTTTTCCGAAAATATTGCCCGTCAGATTTTTTGGATAGGTCAATCTATCTCATAAACGTCACGGACAGTCAAAGTAAAAGCACGCTCCGCAAAGGTAAAAGCACGCTTCGCACAGAATTGCATGAGTTTGGATACAACTGCGCGATGAAGTTCGTATAGAAACATCCATGTTCGGCGGCGGCGAAGGGAAATGACGAAGCAGGACACGGAACAGCGTTTGGAGACACAGCCTGCGGCACAGGTGAAGGCGACGACGGAAAAACGCTCGCGCCCGCTCGCAGGCTTTTTTATCGCCGGGGCGTCGCTCGCGCTGCTCTTCGGCCTGGCCGCCCTCAAAGGGCGCGTCAAAGACAACATGGATCGCGAAAGGGGATTAGATTAATGTCAGCACAAGGTTTAGGAAAATCAACGACGGCGGATGCGCTCGGTAGTTTGGGTACGACGGGTGGCGAAACCACCAAGACGGACAAGGCCGAGGCGGTCTTGAAGACGATTGATAACACGACCGTCGAATCAACCGGGATCAGCCTGTTTCATATTTTAACCATCGGCTCCATCGGCGCATCGCTCGCACTTTTCTTCAGCGGAAATCGTCAAGCGGGAATCTTCGTCGGCCTCTGGCCGCCCACGTTTCAGGCTCTGAAATCGGTGGTGGACAAGAGCAACAAGCAGTAACAAGCGGGAATTAACAAGCGGGTCACAAGGGGTATCGAGCACGGGGGACAGGCACGGCGCGGTCAGGCAACTGGCTGCGCCGTTCCTTTTTTCTGCGGGCGATTCAACTCGCGCGCCTTTAAAGGTTAGAATAAGCGTGCGTTTCAAACCCCTCTCCCCGGATTTGTCTTTGCGCCTTTAGCGTGAGATTTATTTTAACTAAAAATAACTCACGCTGGAGACGCAAAGGCGCAAAGGAAAAGATGAAAGGACGGACGCGCCCGTGTCGCTGTCGGTCGTGCAGAGAAATTCGCCGGACAAGAGAGTTGCTTGAACATCCAATGAGATTTTTCGTCAAGACAATCGCCATCGCCTTAGCCGCGACGCTGCTCCTCGCGTCTCTCTCGTTCAACCCGCGCGCCCAAGCGCAGACGCCCGCGCCGTCGCCAACTCCGCCAACTCCGCAGCAACAACAGCAGCCGACGCCGACGCCGACGCCGCAAAGCACGGAAGCCGCGAAGCCGGGCGATGCGCCGGGCGACGCGCAGGACGACGACGTGGAGCGCGTGGAAACGAATCTCGTCAACGTCCTCTTCAACGCGGCGGACAAAAATCGTCGCTTCATCACCACGCTCCGGCAGGAGGACGTGCAAATCTTCGAGGACGACGTGCCGCAGTCGATCTCCGACTTCCAGCGCGCCACAGACCTCCCGCTCTCGCTCGCCATCCTCGTTGACGTGAGCGGCTCGCAGGAGAACACGCTCCCCGACGAAAAAGAGGCCGCGCACGCCTTTATAGATTCCGTGATGCGCCCGGAGCGCGACCGCGCCGCAGTCGTCTCGTTCATGGGCTACGCGACGATTGAGCAGGATATGACGGGCGACCGCGCGAGCCTGCACCGCGCGGTTGAGAGTCTCTTCGTCGCACCCCCGCCGCCGCGCCCGTCTGCGACGGCGACGCCCGTATCCGACGCGCCCGTCGCTTCCGGCGACGACGCGTATGATCCGAGAGAGGCGCGTTCGACCGCCATCTGGGACGCCATCTGGGCGACCTGCCGCGACATGCTCGCCAACACCCCGACGGGCACGCGCCGCGCCATCATCCTGCTCTCCGACGGCAAGGAAGATTCCAACAGCCCGCTCAAAAAACAGGACGCCATCGACGCCGCCATTCAAGCCGACGCCTCCATCTATTCCATCGGCATCGGCGATTATGAGTTCGACGAGGGCGCGCTCAAAAAAATCTCCGAGCGCACGGGCGGTCGCGCCTTCTTCCCCGAAGACGAGGCGCAGTTGAACGCCGCCTTCGCGCAGATCGAACAGGAGTTGCGCACGCAATACCTGCTCGCCTATTCGCCGGCCAACAAAGCGCGCGACAACACGTTTCGACGCCTCCGTCTCGAACTCGTCAACCCCGAACTCCGCAAGGAAAAACTGAAACTCACCTATCGCAACGGCTACTTCGCGCGCCCGCCGCGAGCCGCCGCCGCAACGCGCGAACGACCCGCAAAAGCGCGCCTCCCGAAACCGCCGAAACCCGTGAAGAAGAGATAAATTCCTGCTGTCCTAAATGGATTTCTCCGTGCCCCTCTGTGCTCTCTGCGTCTGCGGTGGTGAAGGTTTTAAAAAGCGTCCACCACAGAGACACAAAGAGCACGGAGAGTTGAGTCGAGTTCATGGCGCGGCTTTAAATTTGAGCGTGAGTCATCCGAAAAATTGGAACGCGAGAGTCGCCTTTTTGTGTTTCAAATCGCCCTTTAACTTTTGCCTTTCGCGGCTCGTATATACACTGTCGGCGAGTTCGTCACCCTTTACGTCAAGTTGCCGAAAGCCGTCCGGCTTCTCTCCACACGAGGTCGGACGGACGCTCTCTATCGCGCCTCTGGTGCCTGTAAGTTCAGTCTCTGGTAAAAGGACATCATCTCTATGTTGACGAAAATTACGCGCTCCTTTG
>DASYMM010000497.1:0-6386 GCA_036009085.1 Pyrinomonadaceae bacterium
GCGACGGCGGCGAACTGCTCTTGCGCGAGGTGCTCAACAATCGCGAACTACAACTCACGCCCGTCGGCTTCGTGGACGACGACCCGCTCAAAAAAGGAAAGGTCATACACGGCCTGCGCGTCTTTGGCGGCAACGGCGCGCTCAAAAGCATCTGCGAACAACAGCGCATCGCCGAAGTGTTGATCTCAAGCACGCAAATTTCCGAAGAACGGCTCGCCACCATCCTGCAAGATTGCGAAGCCGCCCACGTCACGCTCAAGCGCATGCGGATTCAGATCGAGCAACTGAACTGAAAAAAGCGTTCAGC
This sequence comes from Pyrinomonadaceae bacterium, assembly GCA_036009085.1. GTDB lineage: Bacteria > Acidobacteriota > Blastocatellia > Pyrinomonadales > Pyrinomonadaceae > JAIVJZ01. Next base: position 308 of record DASYMM010000497.1, read on the forward strand.
CGTCAGCTATCAGCCACACCAAAGGCTTTTGCTGATAGCTGACGGCTGACGGCTCTTTTATGAAAGACCAGACCCTATCAGTTGAACTTCGCGCGGTGTGGGCGCGTGTGCTGCTTTTTGTGCCGCTTGCGCTCGTGCTGGTCTGCGCGTGGTACGGGATGCGCTGGTGCATCGGGAACACGATGGCGGAGTGGCTGCCGGACATCGGCGCGGCGGAGGCTTCGGCGCGGCTTGCGCCGGATGATCCGCAGTCGCACTTCACGATTGCGCGTCTGCGCGAGCGGAGTTTTTTGCCGGAAGAGTTGCCGGAGGCGGCGCGGCAGTATGAAGAAGCGGCGCGGCTGTCGCCGAACGACTATCGCCTCTTCATGGAGTTGGGGCGCGTGCGTGGTCTCATAGGCGACGTGTCGGGCGGCGAACAGGCTCTGCGTCGCGCCGTCGAACTCGCGCCGACTTATCCAGACCCGCGCTGGTATCTCGGAAATTTGCTGCTGCGGCAGGGACGCGTCGCCGAAGCGTTTGCGGAACTCAGGCTCGCGGGCGAAGCGAGTCCGGGGAAGTTTCGCCCGCAGGTGCTCGAATTGGCGTGGCGTTTTTACGATGCGGATATCCCTTCGGTGCTCGCGGCGGTGGGCAACTCCGCGGACGCGCGCGGCCAGTTGATGGAATATCTGCTCAACCGGAAACAACTCGACGACGCACGGAAACTCTGGGAAGGCTTCAACGCGGAGGAGCGCAAAGCCACGCGCCCGACGGGCGAAAAGTTGATGCTGCGTTTCCTCGAAGCGAAACGCTTTCATGACATGCTGGCGATGCACACGGAACTGGCGGCGATTGACGGCAAACCGACGAACGCGGCGCGCGAGCGCGTGACGAACGGCGGGTTCGAGTCGGCGGTCGGCGCGCCGGGCACGAGTCCGTTCGAGTGGCAGGTGGTGCCGCTCACGGGCGTCCAGATGGGACTCGACGAGCGCGTGCGGCAGGAAGGCTCGCGCAGTCTCCGGCTCGCTTTCAACTCGACGGGCACGCTCAGTTTCAGAAACATCTCGCAACTCATCGCCGTCGAACCGCAGAAGCGTTACCGTCTCGGATACCATTTCCGCACGGAAGACTTGAAGGGCGTGGCGACGCTCGCCGTGGACATTGTTGACGCGGCGCAGCCCGACCGCGCTCTCGCCACCTCGCAACCGCTGCGGGTCGGCACCACAGACGACTGGCAAGCCGTCGCGCTCGATTTCACGACCGGCGCACAGACGCAAGCCGTCACGCTGCGCGTCATCGGCGTGCCGTGCGCCTCCGCGACCTGCCCCATTTTCGGAAAAGTTTGGTATGACAACTTCAACCTCCAACGCCTCGACGGCGGCGGAACCCGTCAAAACTGACGACGCTCCACGCGTGTTCGACTCGACGGGCGCGCCGCCCGCGCCGCCGCACGAGCCGCCGCCGCAGCAGGAGCCGCCGCCGCCGGGGCGTCCGCCGCGCAGTAGTAGCGCGACGGCGCACGCGTCCGGTGAGCCGCGCACGCTCGCCAGCCGCTTCATCATCCTCGTGCTCTGTCTCGCCATCATCCTCTCGACGCTCGCCTTCGGCACGGCGCAGGCGTGGTCGCTCGCCTTCTTTCAAGCGGGCGCGGGGTTAGTCGCCATCCTCTGGACGGTTGACGCGTGGCGCACGCGCCGTCTGCGCCTCAGCCGGAATTTGTTGCAGTTGCCGCTTGTCGGTCTCTTTCTCGTCGGGCTGGTGCAGTTGCTCCCGTTCGGCGGCGTGGCGGAATCAATCGGCGGGTTGACCAAAGCTCCCGTGAACGCTTTGACGCTCGACCCTTACGCGACGCGCTTCGTCCTGCTGCAACTCGGCGCGCTCATCATCTTTTTTTCCGCCGCGCTCGTCTACATGGACAGCCCCGCGCGTTTGCGTCTCGTCGTGCGCGTCATCACGATCTTCGGTTTCCTGCTCGCGCTCTTCGGCATGTTCCAGTACTTCACCAACCCCGCGCAGATTTACTGGTTCCGCCAACCGAAATTCGCGATCCCCTTCGGCCCCTTCGTCAACCGCCACCACTTCGCCGCCTACATGGAACTCACGCTCGCGCTCCCGCTCGGCCTGATCGCTGCGGGCGCGGTGGCGGTCGAGCGTCGCCTGCTCTACATCTTCGCCGTCTTGATCATGGCCGTCGCGCTCGTCATCACGGGTTCGCGCGGCGGCATCGTGAGCCTCGCGGCGGAGGTGTTGTTCATCGTCGCCATCGCGGGCTTGCTCCGGCACAAGAACAAGGACGAAGCGGACGAGAGCGAGGCGGCGCAGTCGCGCGTGCGCTCGGCTTTGGTGCGCGTCGGCATCGGCTTCGCGCTCGTCGTAGCGTTACTGGCAAGCGCGTTTACGCTCGGCGGCGAAGAATCGCTCGCACGCCTGTTCGGCACGGTGAGCGCGGACGATCCGACTTCGGGGCGCGTGCAGTTCTGGCAGGGCACGTGGGAAGTGATCAAGCATCACCCGGTGCTCGGCGCGGGACTCGGCGCGTTCGGCGTCGTCTATACGCGCCACGATGTCTTAAACGGCGCGACGCGTCTGGAACAGGCACACAACGATTATTTACAGATTCTCGCGGATGCCGGAATCGTCGGCGGCGTGCTCGGCCTCCTCTTTATCTTCGCGCTCTTTCGTTACGGATTCTCGCGCTTCAACTCGAAAGATAAATTCCGTCGCGGGGTGGCGGCGGGCGCGCTCGCGGGCTGTTTCGCCGTGCTCGTCCACAGCTTCTTCGAGTTCTCCCTGCACATGACCTCAAACGCCCTGCTCTTTCTCGTGCTCGCCGCGCTCGCCACGCTGAACGGGCGCGTCGAACAGCCCGACACAGGCAAGGGTCGCCGCTCGCGCCGCAAGCGCAGAAGCAGCAGCCATGCAGGCGCGGAGATCGGCGAGCGAGAGGTGCGCACGGCGGGATAGGAAAGCTGTGCGTTGTCCGTGGTCAGTTGTCCGTTGTATGTGCTCGGCCAGCGTCAAGCTGAAAACGAAACGTTCAAGATCGGACAGCACTAAAACAACTGACAACTGACCACGGACAACGGGCGTTTTTAATTTATGACCGAACCAAATCACACGCCGCACGCCGCGCTTTCGGCGACGCTGCCGCAAGTTTGTCTCGACGCCTTACGGTGGCACGGCAAGCCGGACGCGTTGAACGAGAAGCGCGGGGGCGCGTGGCGGCATCTTTCGGGCGAGGCGGTGGCGGCGCGTGTGCGCGCCGTGGCGTTGGGGTTGGCGTCGCTCGGCATCCGCGCGGGCGACCGCGTGGCGTTGCTCTCGGAGAATCGCCCCGAGTGGTCAATCGCAGACCTCGCCATACTGAGCCTCGGCGCGGTGAACGTGCCGATCTACACGACACAGGCCGTCGAACAGGTGCGCTACATCCTGTCGGATTCACAGGCGCGCGTGTTGTTCGTCTCCGGCAAGAAAGTCTATCGCCACGCGCGCCAAGGGATAGAAGGCTATGGCAAGATCGAACGGCTCATCTACTTCGACGCGGAAGATGCAGCGGAGCCGACGGACGCCTCGACGCTCGAAGCCTTGGAGCGCGCGGGCGCGGAGCGCGATGCGCGCGACCCCGCAGAGTTCGCCCGACATCTCGGCGCGATCAAACCGGACGACCTCGCGACGATCATTTACACCTCCGGCACGACAGGCCAACCGAAGGGCGTCATGCTCACGCACGCGGCCTTCGTCTCAAACGTCCTCGCCATCACGAGCGCGCTCCCGATCCGCACGGACGACGTTTCGCTCTCCGTCCTCCCGCTCTCGCACATCTTCGAGCGCGCGGTCTTCTACGTTTTTTGCTACAACGGCGTCTCGGTCTATTACGCGCCCTCCGTGGATCAACTCGCGGAATATTTGCGCGAAGTGCGCCCGACGATTATGACCGCCGTGCCGCGTCTGTTTGAGAAGGTCTATCACCGCATCGTGAAGAAGGGCATGTCGGCTGAAGGGTGGCGGCGAAAACTGTTCGTGTGGGCTTTGGAGGTGGGGAAGCGTTACGCGGAGTTTGTGGACAAGCGCGAGGTGGTGCCGCCGCTCCTTGAGTTGCAGCAGACAATCGCTTCGCGTCTCGTCTTCTCGAAATGGCGCGAGGGCGTGGGCGGACGCCTGCGCTTCTTCGTGTCGGGCGGCGCGCCCCTGTCGCCCGTGCTCTCCTATTCGTTTCTCGCGGCGGGCATCCCCATCCTGCAAGGCTACGGCATGACCGAGACGTGCATCACTTCCGCCAATCGCCCGGAAGACAACAAGGTCGGCTCAATCGGCTTGCCGTTTCCCGGCGTCGAGATGCGTCTGGACGAGTCGGGCGAGATTCTCGTGCGCGGCGCGTGCGTCATGGAGGGCTATTACCAGCACCCGCGTGAGACCGCCGAAGTGTTGGACGCAGAAGGCTGGTTCAAGACGGGCGATGTCGGCTACCGCGACGAGCACGGACACTTCTTCATCACGGACAGGAAGAAAGAGTTGTTCAAATTGTCGAACGGCAAATACATCGCGCCGCAACAGATCGAGAGCTTGATCAAGCAGAGCGCGCTCGTCAATCAAGTCGTCGTCGTCGGCGCGGGACGCAAGACGCCCGCCGCGCTCGTCGTGCCCGAGTGGGAGACGCTGCAAAGCGCGCTCGACGAACAGGGCGAGGCCGCAGGCGCAGGAGGAGCAGACGCCGACGCGAAGGGGAAGAAGAAACCGGGCAAGCGGAGCGAACAGCACGCCGCGCTCAGCCGCAACCCCGCCGCCGTGCGCCTCGTGCAACGCGAGGTGGCGGCCTTGACCGCAGGCTTGCACGACTACGAGCGCGTGCGTCGCGTCTTGTTGCTGCCGGAAGAATTTTCGATTGACGGCGGCGAAATGACGCCGACCTTGAAAGTTAAACGGCGCGTGATTGACGAGAAGTTCGGCGCGCTGATCGAAGAACTTTACGAGGGCGCGTAAGGATGAACAGCCGCGGCCGCAAAAGATGAATAAGTGTAAAAGAGACGCCTACCTGTGAATTTGTGTTGGTGTCCTCACTGAATTTAGTGGGGAGAGTGGGGAGAGAAGCGAGAGCTTGAGTTGTGAAGAGGCGAGGAGAGCGCACAGGGCGAGGCGGGGCAAAAAGCGCGCGGGACGATTCGGGCACGCTCTGCCTTTAAGCGTCGGTTAGCGAAAGCCTCTCTCTTTCGTAGAGAATTTCAACGGCGCGCCCGGCGGCTGTCGTCGAGACGGAGAGTAAATCTTTGGCGAGCCGGTAGAGGGCGCGCGGAATTTTGACCGTCGGGTAAGTGGCCGCGCCTGCGGGCGGGAATTTCGAGAGCAGGTACATTTCCGCGTCGCAGAAGTCGCAGGCGTCGAGATGAGCCGCCGTCTGCTGGCGCAGTTCGCGTGTGAGTGTGGCCTGCGTGTAGCCGAGCAGCATCTCGGCGGACGGGCAGGTTTTGTGTTTGCAAAAATTGGCTGTGCTGATAGAACCCATGGTTCCGCTCCTTCTACATCGCCGACTTTAAGCCTGCGGGCGGACTTCCACAGTCCGACTCGTTTGACGTAGGCTCTTGTCGAAGCGCGCCGCACGTTTAAAAGGCACAGCACGACCAGGCCGAGGGCAGTCGAGCTGACGCGGTGAGGGGCACAGCCGTAGAACCCTTGTCAATTGGGCGCTTCGCTTAGTCAGTAAAGAGAAATCGCTAATGGCGGCAAAGTTCCATAACTCGGGGCGGGCGAAAGTGCGATTTCTTCCTTTTTTTCAACGTCTTGGGGAGAATGTAAAAAGATGTTGCTCATTGGGCGGCTAACTGTTAGTATTATTTTGTCGTCGGGAAACGCGATAGTTTCCCTGACTTCCCTTCGTGGCTGACCGCGCCTGTTCCCCTTTGCGGTCATCTGGCACGGTCTATCCAGATCAGCACTACCCAACCGAGCATGCGGGTTGCTACTCTTTTCGGTCTCTCCCCGAAAACCCGGTAAGCACGAGCCTTCGATTACGCGAGTAGTCTTTCGAGAGCGCGCGTCGCGGGCGAGATGAAAGCGTTCAAAGTACGTGATCCGAGGGGTTCTCCAGCCCGACACAGGAAAG
>DASYMM010000498.1:0-5587 GCA_036009085.1 Pyrinomonadaceae bacterium
CTTACGGTTCGGCAACCCGAATCAATAACCGCATCGTTACAAACAGGAAAGAAGGCTGCCCCGAACGCGGGCAGCCTTCTTTTTACCTGTCTGCGGTTTTCGTTTCAATGTACGGCAGGCTGTGAGCCTGCCGCTCGCACAGCACACACCGCACAGGCGGCAGGCTAGCAGAGCCTGCCGTACATTCAAATCCGCTCTAGGCGAGCACGCCCGGCGCATCGCGCGTGGAGTGTCAACAATTGTGGACAAGCGCAGGCCGTTTTGTCTTTCCGAGTGAACACGTCTTGTCTTCGGCTCAGATGAGTTTGAAAGATGAGTCCGAATTTTCCCGCGCGCCTTCAAGGGGGACGAAGCGCGCGTTGACTGGCACATCAGTTGCCCCCTTTCGGACGCCTTGCGAATTTTCTCATTGAAGTCTTTTCGGACTATAGCCTGCCCAAGCTCACCTTTCCACAAGGGGGTTCGCAGAACCGATACTGGTCAAAGGCATCCGGCGCGCGCCGCGCTTACATCGGTTGCGCCGGACGCGCCTTGATGTTCGCTGGACGTGTGCGAACAAACACTTCACCACCTCAATCAGAAGCATGGAGACCCTTATGGAAAACTTTCTCCCAGAAGTAGCACAGAATACGGGCGAGGTCGCCCCGCAGGCCGCGCTCAACACCCCTTTTCGTCCACTCAACCCCGGCCCCATCAAGGTCACGAGTAGCAGCCAGCCGGGGCGTCCGCACATTCATCCCCAAATCATAGATCGAGATGGCGGCGGCGGCCCCGGCGGCAACGGCGGCGAAGACTCCATCGTCAACCGCCGCACGGAACTTTTCCGACCGGGCAACCCGAATCCCGTGGCGAGCAAGACGGAAGCGCCCCTCGCCCTGTCGTCCACCATCGAGTACAACGCGACGCCCGAAGACCTGCGTGCTCCCGGCAACTGGACTTGCCGCGTGACCAATCTGGAAGACTCCCCTGTGAAGTTCACTGGCAGAGCCGAGTTTCCGGGTCGGACTGCACTCAAGCAACACGTCATCAGGCTCGGGTCGGCCATGGAGCCGGGCTTCAACCAGTTCATACAGGGCATCGTCGCCAAGCTCGGCGTCAAGATTCACCTCCAGAGCGGCAAGGCCACGCTCGTCAATTTCGACGGCACCACGCGCGAGATCGGGCAGAGCACGATAGACTTCAGCGAAGAAGGCAAGCGGGAGTTCGGCCTCAAGACGCTGAACTTCGAGTTGCCAAGCCTCGGCGGCGGCGGCATCCGCGACGTTAACTCTCAGTATGTCGAAATCTCTTTGCAGGGCGGCACGCCCAAGTTCCCCGGCGGCTATGTGCAGTTTGTGGCGCGGTTCGAGGAATCGGGGAAGGAGATCACGGGCAAGAATGAGGCGCACTTGAAGAACATCATCCTGACGATGAGGCTCGGCTTGGCTGTCGCGCAGGAGAAACTCGCGCTCGGCAACGTGGAAGCAAGCTTCCCCGTCAAAGTTGACCCGACCGGACTGCTCGGCAACATCGCAGACATCTTCGTTGACTTCAACAAAAAGGTGCAGCGGGCGGTCGAGCAACTCATCCTGTTTCTGGTGGACAAGCCGCTCGGCGACCCTGTGCCGGGACAGCCGCCGCCGCCGACCATGCGCCTTCTGGTGAACGACCTGTTCGGCAAAGGTCTGCAACTCTTGCTCAGCGGCAAGAAGCCGAGGATTCACAAGGTGGTTGCCGACGCGCAGACGATCACCATCTACTACTTCTGAAAGCGCGCGTGAGCGGCTTCAAGGTCGAATGGAGTTCGCTGTTGAATGAGACGCAAGCAGAACATTCAGGCTTGCTCTTTAAGAGCCTCTAACAATACTTGGTAAGGCGAAGAGTTAAAAGAGCGAAGCGGGCGAGAACTCACTCGCCCGCTTCGCTCTTTTTGCTTTCCCTGACTTGTCCCGCGCGGCGATGGTTACGAGGCGGAGTCGGCTTCTACTGTTGCTTGCTGCCGCTGGCCTTCGCGTCCTTCAACTTCAAATTCGAGTTGCCGGGTTGCGCGAAATTGTTCGCCGGCGCGGTCAACGCCTCGACGTTGACGAGGAAGCGGAAGGTGCCGTTTTGCATGACGCCGATGCGGAACTCGACATCAATCGTGCCGCCTGCCGCGAGCCGCGACGCGAGCGTGATCGTGCCCGCCGAGAGCGACGAATTCAAGCCCCCGCCTCCCGGCTGCGACGGCTGCGTGTTGTTCAACTCTTCGAGCGTCAAGCCCTTCACTTCAAGCGTGTCGCCCTGCGTGTTCGTCACGGATATGTCTGTGCCGGACAACGCGCGCAAGTCAGCCGCGCCGTCGTCGGGCGTGCCCGCCGTCACGTCCACGAGACGGAAGCGCAGGCGCGTCAAGGGGTCGTTCGTCGTGTTCCTGAAACGGCGTCGAAGGAGCAGCGTGCCGAAGGCTGCGTTCGTCGGGTTGGCACCCGCAGCCGTCCGCACACGGGCGCACGCGCTCTGCGCCGTGCCGAAACCGCCGCACTGCGGATCAATGTACATTGACTTGATGACGGCGTTGCGCTGCGTGGGACTCGTCAAATTCTCCGGCCCCGGCGCGCCGAGGAGCGGCGTGCGCCCGTTCGTCGCCTGCTGCGGCACGGTGGCGACGAAGTCGAAGTCGGCCTCGTTGTTGCCCGTGTCCTGCGGCAGCCCCGTCGTCATCTTCCGCACGAAGCTGTGCTGTAGCGAATCGGTGACGCCGTTTGCCGGCGTGAGCGGCGTGCCCTCGGAGAAGAGCAAGCCGCCGCCGGAAAAGCCTACGGCGTCGAGACGCTCAAGCGGAGTCAGGAAGAGCGCGGGGTTGTTCGTGCGGAAGAGCGCGAGGCCAGCGTTGTCGGGGATGTCGGCCGTGTAGGTGGCGTCGCCGAAGGCGGTCGTCTCGCTGAACCTGTTGCTGCCCGCACGGTAAAGGGCGAGGCTGTAGCCCGCGCTGTTGACGCCGAGATAGTGGCCGCGCGCAGGGATGCGCGTGCCTGCGGGGATGATGAACTTCGCCACGAGCGGAGCGTCGGACGAGACAACCGCCCAACCGTCGTCCGACGTGCCGCCGATTGGCGACGAGTCGGAGACGACGATCTCCGCATCCGTGTTGTTGTAGATTTCGACGAACTCGTCGAGTTGCCCCTGCGCGTTGCCGGGCGTGGGCGACGCGGTCGGCACGGGGCCGCGCAGGCGAAACTCGCTGATGATGATCTGCCCGGTCGTGGGCACGCCCTCCGGCGGCGGGGCGGGCGTCGTGACCGCCGTGCAGGCGGAGAACTCCGAAGTGTCGTTCGTCGTCTCGTCCGTCGCCGTCGCGGTGATCACTTGCCCGCTCACGTTCGCGCTCGTCTGGAACGAGAAGCTGACATCGCCGCTGGCGTTGGCCGCATCGGTCAGGACGCCGCCGAGCAGCGTTTGCCCTTCGCCGTTCGTGCCGTCGCAGGCGGGGTTCGCGTAGAGTTCGATGAAATAGGCCGCGCCCGGCGTGCCGCCGTCGAGCGTTCCGCTGACGGTGGTGACGCCCGTGTCGGGGTTCCGCACGGCGAAGGCGACGACGGGGTAGTTCTGCAAGTTGTTCGCGTTCGGGGTGGCCGCCGGGTCTGCATCGTTCGGGTCGTTCGGCGTCACGCCGTCGCCGAGCAGGTCAATTCCCTGTTGCGCGTTCGAGTAGATCGAGTTGCCGTTGATGCGGTTGCCTGTGCCGGACACGACGAGCACGCCGTCCATGCCGTTCGAGGCGATGTTGTTGCTCAGGATGCTGTTGTTGTTGCTTGCGCCGTTGACGACGAGCGAGCCTGTGAGCGCGACGCCGTTCGCCGTGTTGAAACTGAGAGTGTTGCCTTCGCCGGGGTTCGTCCCGCCGACGAGGTTGTTCTGGCCGTTCGTGATCTCGATGCCGTCGCCGCTGTTGGCGAGCGCGGTCGTGCCGTTTGCCGCCACGCCGATCAAGTTGCCCTGCACGGCGTTGTCGTTGGCCGCGCCGCCCTCCGCGATGCTGGTGGCGATGATGACGCCAGCCCCGTTGTTGCCGGAGATGACGTTGCCGAAGCCCGCGCCGCCGACGAGCACGCCGCCCGCGTCAACGATGAGCACGCCGCCACGGTTCAAGCCCGCCGCGCTCTCTGCGTTCGGCAGACCGGCGAGGCCGAGCGCGTTCGTGCCGACGAGGTTGTTCTGCACGATGTTTCTGTCCTCCCCCACCGCCGCGCCGCCCGTGATGAGCACGCCCGCCTCCGAGTTGCCGGAGATGAGATTGCTCGTATCCGCTGTCGTCCCGCCGACGTTTGTGCGCCGCGCGCCCGTGACGCGGACGCCGTAATTATTGGCGGAGACTGTGCTGCCGTCCGCGCGCACGCCGAGGAAGTTGCCCTCGACGCGGACGCCCTCCGCTCCCGCCGTCGTCTCCTCTCCCGCCGCCACGTTGACGCCTGCGCCGGTCGAGAAGCCATAGATGGCGAGTCCGCGGATGCGACTGTTGACGCCGCCCGCCGCCACGTCCAGCCCGTTGGCGTTCGTGATGCCGCCCGCCGCGCTCGTCAACTCGATCAGCAGCCGCGCGTTGAGTCCGGCGGAGAGCGCATTCGTGTTGGGGCGCGCATCGTCCGTGGTGTCGCCCGGAGTCGAGAGCGTGCCCTGCGTGAAGCCGTCAATGGCGACTTGCTCTGTGATCTGCGGCAACGCTCCGAGCACGGGGCTGAGGCTGATGGTGAACACGCCCGTCGTCGCGTTGCGTCCTGTGTCGGAGGCGGGAATGTCGAAGCTGATGGTGTCTGCGCCGGGATTGGCGTTGGCCGCCGTGATCGCTTCGCGCAGAGAGCAATCCGCGTCGCACGCGCCGTCGGCGGTGTCTGCGGTCTTCGTGACGTTGAAGGCGCTGGCGACGACAAAGCCTTCGTAGGTGACGGTGTTGTCTGTGGAGACGGACGCGGTGTTCGGGTTGCCCGCCGCATCAGTCGCCACGCCCTGCGCGATGGTGGCGATCACAGTGCCGTTCGTGGTCATGCCTGAGACGACCACGAAGAAGGTCTGCTGGTCGCCGCTGTCGAAGACCTCAGCCGTCGTCGCGCCCGCCGTGCCGCCGAGCGTTACGTCGCCCGTCTCGAAACCGACGACCGGCTCGGAGAAGACGACCATGAACTGGATCGGCTCGGTGGTCGCCGGGTCGGGTTGCTCCTCGGCCTGATTGATCTCGACCGACGGCGGCGTGGTGTCCTCGTCCTGCGCGAGCGCGGAAATCCAGAGGTTTGACGAGAGACAGGCAATCGCCATGACGAACACGAGAGACGCGCGCCCGACGGTGCGCGTGCAGATTCGCATTGACGGCAGGACTCTACCGAACCCGAGCGGCCAGACAGACCTGCGCCCGGTGAAGCGTGCAAATGATTTCATTTAGAAGATTATCTTTCTACCCTGTAGGATTGATGTTCGTAAAGAGCTAGCGGATGTGTGCGAGAAAGGCACTATCAATACATACACTTTCAAGTGCGCGCGGGTCAACCGGCTGGCATGGCAGGAACCGTGTTAAGCGTGAAAATTATTCGCCTGTCGCGCCATCAGGCGTCGAATTTTCTTTCCAGATAGGGCT
>DASYMM010000499.1:0-6252 GCA_036009085.1 Pyrinomonadaceae bacterium
GCTACATCGTTTCCTAATACTACCTTGAAAGTTTTGAGGGAAAATAATACTCCCATTGATTCTAATATAACTTCATTGAGATTTTATTTATGGAATAATGGTAAAGCATCAATAAGGTCAGAGAATATTCTCAAGCCTCTGACATTCTCTATAGATGATCCAAATGGAGAGATATTAGATTACAAAATATTAAAAGTTTCACGCCCTGATATTGTTTTACCTAATCTAAAGCGCGATGATAACAGTCCGGCAAAGAGCCTGCTATTAAACTTTAATATACTTGAAGCAAATGACGGATTTACTGGACAGATCATATTCGCTGGAAATCCTTCTTCTAATCTACAAGCTTCTGGGGCTATAGAAGGAGTAAGGGAAATTCAAACAAACATAGCCTTAATACAAGGACAATTTTGGAAGGATTTGGGTAAGATTGCGTTGATTATTGTCGCGGTGCTTTTAATCGCAGTCGTTTTTATTGTTTTGGTTATTAAGGCTGAAGAGATTAAAGATAAGGGTCTTAATAATAAATCCGCATCACGTTCTGAGAAATTGAAATATTATGTGGCTCATGCCTTCTACCTGATGTTTATTATATTTGCTATTTGTTGGACCATTTGGCTTTTCGTCTTTTTACCTATTAAGGGTGCAAAAGAAATGTCCTCTCAAAGTGTAATGGAGTCAGTTCCATTGAGTATAAAGCCTTAATTCTAAAGCCCGCTCCTAACCACTCATTCGGCCGGACTCGCAATATAGCCCCTCTTTCATGCTCTAGTTGATAGCTCGCCGGTTAATTCGAGCGTTTAGGCAACGAACATTTTGCGGTAGTGGCGATACCAGTCGCTTTGGAAGGTTTCGGTGGGGTCGTAGTGGCGTTTGAGGCGGAGGAAGTGGGGGAGTTGGGGGTAGCAGGTTTCGACTTGGTGGCGGGTTGCCCAGCGGTGGTAGGTGAGGTAGTAGTTGCCGCCCAAGTTGATCGCGCGGGTGATGAGGCGGCGGAAGTCGGTTTGCGCTTTGGCGATGCCTGAGGCGGTGTGTTCGGTGTGGAGGTTGAAGACGACGCAGGCGTAATCGTCCTTCGCCCATGCGAGAAAACTTTCGTCGTCGCGTTTGATGAGGCGCACCGTGCCGTAGATGAGTTCGACCGCGTGGCGACGAAAATCGCGGCGCACCGTTTCGAGAAAATCTGAGAGGGCGGGGCGCGGCACGTAAAGCTCGGTGATCATTTCGGTGGCGCGGACGCGGGCATTGAGGCGCGCGTCGAGTTGGCGATGATAGTCGTCGAGATAGACGCTGAGTTGGTGCGTGTCAGACCAGTAGAGTTGGCCGGAGGTGGCGAGGTAGTGGTGGGAATAGACCTCGAAGGCGCGGCGGCGATTGACGTGCGCGAGGTGATAGAGATGCTGCCAGTCCGCCGCGCACAGTTCCGCCTGTCCTTCGGGCAGCGCAGCGTCGTCCGCGACGGGGCGATAGCAGGAGATGATTCCTTTGCGCAAGAATTCCGGCGAGCTTTCGTCTGTGACGAACTGAAAATCGCCGTAGAGAAAATCGTCCGCGATGCGTTTGTCAAACAGACTCATCACGTCGCGCGTGGCGACGATTTCGGCGACGCGCTGCAACTTGCGCCGCCGCGCCAGGCGCAGGCGCACGCTCGCGACGACGCCGAACAGACCATAGCCGCCGCAGGCTAGACGAAACAACTCAAGGTTCTCGCTCCGGCTGCACGTCCGCGCCTCGCCTTCCGCATCCACGAGCACGAACGATTCGACATCATCAACGAAAGGTCGCAGGTTCAACCCGCGCCCGTGAATGTTGGCGGCGAGCGCGCCGCCGATGCTCAGATTGTCCGCGCCGGTCTGCTTCTGCACGATGGCTGTCTGACGATGCGTTGCGTGCCCGCGCTGCGCCTCGGACATGAAGTTGATCAACTCCGGCCACTCGATGCCCGCTCCCACTTCGATCTCGTGGCGCGACGGCTCAAACGCGAGCACGCCGTTCATGCGCCGCATGTCGAGGAGCACGCCGCCCTCGGCGAACTGCTGGCCGCCCATCGCGTGCCTCCCGCCCGCGATTGCGACGGCGCGGCCTTCCGCTCGCGCTCGACGCACCGACGCCTGCAACGCCTCCACCGAATCAGGTTCGCAGATGCGACGCACGCGCGTCTCGTTCAACTGCGAGTGCACGTCGTTCACCAAGCGTTCCGACGCACGCGCTCGTTTCGTCCGCGCGGGCGGAAGCGAAGCTGGTTTCAAGAGTTCCTTTGCAACGCTCATCAGGATTCCTTTGCGACGTTCATCAAGCGACGTTCATCAAGAGGTCTTTTCGTCGAGGTCTGCGACGCAGACGTATTCGCCCGTGGCGAGCGGCAGGTGTGCGAGGGCGTTGGGTTCGAGATAGCGACGGCGCAAAGTTTCCTCCGTCGCGATCTCGCGCGCGTCGAAGCCGCGCTCGCGTAAGTACGAGGGGAGCGCGCCGCGCTCGATGCCCCATTTGAAGACTTCGCCGCGCCAGTTGAGCCACGCATCGACGGCGCGGCTGCGCGTGCGGAAATTGACGTGGCCGTTCGCCTGCGGCTCCATGAACGTGAAGGCAAAGCGGCTGCCGCGCGCGCTGCTCACTTCGCGGATCGTGTGAAAGAGTTTGTCCACTTCGGCGGGCGAGAGATACATCAACAAGCCTTCGGCGATGAAGAGCGTGGGAGCATCGGCGCGATAATTGTCGAAGTTCGCGAGCGTCGCGGCGAGTTGTTGGCGCGTGAGATCGACGGGGAGGAAATGCAGGTTCGGGGTCGTCTCCTGCGGTGGTCGCGGCAAACGCGAATTGTTGTGTGCGGCGAGCGCGTGGGTTTTGCGTCGCTGCGTGGCCGGGTGATCCGTCTCGATGAACTGCACGGCGGGGAATGTTTCGTGGAGGCGCAAGGCGAGCGTGTCGTAGCCCGCGCCGAAGACGACGACTTGCCGGATGCCGCCGGATTCAGAGAGCGCGGCGCGTGCCGTCTCTTCGAGATAGAGTTTGCGGAGCGCGTAGTGTAGTTGGATGCCGGGGATCGTCAGACGCTCAAGCGCGGCGATGAAGGGGCGCGCCTGTTTACGACTGAGCGACCTTTGCGCCCAACGCGCGACGTGCGAGCGCGCGGCGACGAAAGACGCGCTGAGTTCGGCGGCGCGCGCAGGGATGAGACGCCCGGCTTCGGGGTCTGCGGCTACAAAAAGCGTGCTGGTCGCGATGAGATAAGCGGTCGCGCTCGGGTTGTCGGCTTTCATCTGCTCTCCTCTGGAAAAATACTCGCAGGCCGCTTGCGGAGTCCTTTAGTCGCCCTTAAACTTTTCTTAAAGAGTTCTTAAAAACCTCGCGGTTGAGCATAGATTCAGCCGCCGCCGCGCTTGAGCCGGGCTGTGTCACTTTTCTAATTGTCATAGACGCGCGTGCGCCCTCGGCTGAAAATAGAAAAGGAGCGTGCGGCGAAGTCTTGAGAACTTCGCCGCACGCTCCTGAACAGAGCGACGTTAAGATTTTCGCGCCGGGTGCGCCCGCCCGTCTACTTCTTCTTGACGAGCGTGACGCGCAGGGGTTCGTTGAGGTTGGCGGCGGGGACGTTGAGTTTCAGCGTCTCGTAGCCTTTGGCTTTGACGATCAACTTAAGGCTGCCCATGTGCAGCGGGGGCAGCACGGAGACGCCGCGCTCGTCCGACGAATTCCAAGACTCGCAGAAGTAGCCGTCCGAGCGTTCGGATTCGAGTTTGAGGTACGCGCCGCGCACGGGGTTTCCGGCTTCGTCGAAGACACGCGCGTCGAGTCGCCCGATGCCGTTCGGCTCTGACGGCGCTCTGCCCATGTTGGGAATGTCGCTCTGGCCGGACGACGCGGAAGCCGAATCCTGCGCCGCGGCGACGCTGAAAGTGGCGACGATGATGATGGTAGCGAGAAACAATTTACGCATCTCTGATAAAATCTCCTGAACTTTTGGTGCAAAATTTGATGAGGGTCGAGGGCGTGAGCGCGAGCAACAACTTCCGAGGGGTGTGGCCGCCCTGTCAATTCTCCCGGCCACGAACGATTATATTGACAAACGCGGAAATTGGAAAGAAGAAACTACGCGGCGCGCTCGCGCGTTTAAACTCTCACACGAGGTAAACAAGCTATGACATTGATTGATCTGCTCATTCTACTGCTCGTCGCCGGAGTCTGCGGCGCGCTCGGACAGGCGATTAGCGGTTTTTCGCGCGGCGGCTGTCTCGTCTCAATCGCGCTCGGTTTCATCGGCGCGATTCTGGGGATGTGGCTGGCGCGACAGTTGGGGCTGCCGGAGTTGCTCGTCGTGCCTGTGGGCGGGCGGAGTTTTCCGGTCGTCTGGTCAATTATCGGCTCCGCACTCTTCGTCGCCGTCATCAGCCTGCTTACGCGCGGACGGCGCGATTGACAGAAGCGCGGGTGAACGAGTTCATAGTCATTTAGTGATTGATTTGTAACCGGCACGCGCTACAGTTAGGTCTCTCCAAACTCAGGTCACAATTTCGGCCAGCAAGGATTTCCGTTTTTCGTATGGCTCCGGCTTCAACCAAGACAACTACTACGGCTGCGGCGGCGTCGGCGACTTCCGCGAACGCGCCCGACCTTAAATATTTTCGCGACCGTTACCCTTTGACGGTGGCGAACTTCGGCGCGCTCGGCGAGCGCGAGGCGCACCTGCGACGCATCTGGCAGACGGAGATGCGCTGGCAGGAGACGCTGGAACAGCAGCAGGCGCGCGGCGCGGCGCGTGAAGCGGTCGTGCACGGCGCGCCGCCCTCCGGTCTTACGGTCGAAGGCGAGTTTGAGATCATTTACGCGGGCGGCACGCTCGGACTTTTGCACGCGGCGGTACTCGCGGCGCGCTTCAAACGCCGCGTGATGGCGTTCGATGCGGGAGTGATCGGGCGCGAAGGCAGCAGTAGCGGCAAACGCGTGTGGAATATTTCGAGCGAGGAGCTTGGCGAGTTTGAGCGCGCGGGGTTGTTTACGAAAGAGGAGATCGAAGCCGCCATCGTCAATCGCTATCGTTCGGCCTTCGTCAAGTTTCACGATGCGGCCTCGCGCGTGAAGACGCCGCCGCTCTGGATGGAGAACGTGCTCGACGTGGCGGTTGACGCGGACAAGTTGCTCGCGCTCGCCGCCGCGAAAATCCGCGCGCGACAGGCGGAAGGCTGCGCGCTGGTGGAAGGCATGCGTTTCGTGCGCGCTTACGTGGAAGCGGATCGCGTGTCGGTCGAACTCGAAGAGGTGCGCGGCGACGGCGGCAGCAACAGTAGTCATAGCAACAATGTCAGCGGCCGCCGGAGGCGTCTGTTCGCGGCGCGGCTCTTTGTTGATGCGGAGGGCGTGCATTCGCCCGTCGCGCGGCAGTTCAATGAAGGGCGCGCTCTGACGCACGTTGCGCCTTCGGTCGGCACGGTGGCACGCGGGTTTGCGCGCGGCGAGGGAGCCGACAGGGTTGACTTCAACGTCGGCGAGATTCTGGTGAGCACGGAGGACGCGCGCGACCATCGCCAACTGATCTGGGAAGGATTTGCGGGCGCGCGTGCGCGCGACGAAT
Organism: Pyrinomonadaceae bacterium; assembly: GCA_036009085.1. GTDB lineage: Bacteria > Acidobacteriota > Blastocatellia > Pyrinomonadales > Pyrinomonadaceae > JAIVJZ01. The sequence goes on from DASYMM010000499.1 coordinate 5,570, forward strand.
ATGCCACCCGCCTCTTCTTTTACGACGCCGTGGATTCGCCCGCAGACAAGTCTCTGCTCGCGCTCTTCGAGCGTTACTTCGAGGAGTTGCCGCGCTACAAACGCGCGGGCGCGCAGTGGCGCGTCGAGCGGCCTCTGTACGGCTACGCGCCGGGCGTGAACCCGCGCGGCTGGAAAACTCGCGGCGCACAGACGGCTGATGATCGCGTGATGCTCGTCGGCGACGGGGCGCAGGGCGCGGCGAGTCCGCTCAGTTTCTCAGGCTTCGGCTCGTGCGTGCGCCACTTGCGGCGGCTCACGCACCTGACCGATCTCGCGCTCGCCGCCGATCTGCTCGACGCACGCGCGCTCTCCGAGATCAACGCGCCCGCGCCGCGCGTGGCGCAAATGTCGGGCTTCGCGGAGTTCCTGCGCCCCGCGCCGCAGGGCGAACCCGCGAACGTCAACGAGACTTTGAACGCCGTGATGGCCGCTCTACACGATCTGGACGTGCGCGTGCGCCGCGAACTTTTTCAAGACCGCATGTCGTTCAGCGCGCTCAAGAGCCTGTTGAGCCGCACGGCCAAACTCTACCCGCGTATCTTTCAGCGCACGCGTGAGCATCTCGGAGCGCGTGGAACATTCTGGTGGATCGCCAATCTAGTCGAGGTCATCGTTAGCGAAAGGCGTGAGAGAGCACTTGAC
>DASYMM010000500.1:0-9255 GCA_036009085.1 Pyrinomonadaceae bacterium
ATTCGACGGACGAGACGGTCGCGCTCGCGCGCCGCACCGTCGAAGCGTATCGCGCCGAAGGCTTCGACATACAGTACATCCATCGCACCGACCGCACCGGCTTCAAAGCGGGCGCGCTCGAAAACGGAAACAAGACGGCTAAAGGCGAACTCCTCGCCATCTTCGACGCAGACTTCGTGCCCAAGCCCGACTGCCTGCGTAAGCTCGTAGACTATTTCACAGACCCGCTCGTCGGCTGCGCGCAGATGCGCTGGTCGCACATCAACGGCGCGTACAACCTGTTGACGCGCCTGCAAACCATCATGCTCGACGGCCACTTCGTCATCGAGCAGACCGTGAGGAATCGCACGGGCGGCTTCTTCAACTTCAACGGCACGGCGGGCATCTGGCGTCGCCGCGCCATCGAACTCAGCGGCGGCTGGCAGCACGACACTCTGACCGAAGACACAGACCTCAGTTTCCGCGCACAGTTGATGGGCTGGCGTTTCATCTATCTTCTGGACGAAGACGCGCCCTCGGAAATCCCTGTCGAGATTAACGCCTTCAAGGCGCAGCAGAGACGTTGGGCGAAAGGCGTGATGCAGGTCGGCATCAAACTCTACCCGCGCATCTGGCGCGCGAACTTGCCGTTTCGCGTGCGCCTTGAGATGTTCTTTCGCCTGACGGGCAACATCAGTTATCCGCTCATGATCGTTGCGAGTTTCTTGCAGTTTCCCCTGCTGCTCGTGCGCTACAATCAGGGCTTCTATCACCTGATGGCCTTCGACGTGCCGCTCCTCTTTTTCTCCACCGTCTCCGTCATACTCTTCTACGGCTCGGCCATCTGGTATCTCGACAAAGCGACGGGGCGCGGGCGTCGCCTGCTGCACCTGCCGCTCGTAATGGCAGTTGGTATCGGTCTGGCCTTCTCGAACGCGCGCGCCGTGATCGAAGCGTTGATGGGCGTCAAGTCGGAGTTCGTGCGGACGCCGAAGTATCAGGTGGAGACGACTTCGGACGCGACTTGGAAGGCGAAGAAGTACAAACGCAAGCGCGGACTGTTGCCGCTGCTTGAACTGAGTTTCGCCGCCTACTTCTTCTGCGCCGTCTGGTACGCCGCGCACATGAGCATGTGGGGCACGATCCCCTTTCTCCTCCTCTTCTTCTTCGGCTACGGCTACATCGGCCTGATGAGCATCCTCCAAAACGCGGGCGGCAAACGCCTCCAAGCCTCCTGGCGGCGGACGCTCGCCTTCGGGCGCAGGGCTTAGAAAGCTAAAAGGGCGACATAGTTTCCGCCGTTAACGGATATGTCGCCCTTTCAGGGCTTGCTGATCTTTTCTAACTTTTACCCGGCACGATGCGCCGGGCTATTACGTCTCGCCCCTTCGGGGCTTTAACAGTTAGTTTCCTTGACCGCCCCGCGCCCCTCCTTTAATATCTCGCCGTCCGAAAGAGTCACAGGGTTTTCGAGTCCTCGAAATAAACTTCAAGTCACATCTCTTGTTCAGGCGGCGTTCGACCGCAAAGAACGTCTCCACCGGGTCGCCCGCAATCCGCTCCCAGTTGAAAGGACATCATCGTGCGCAAAAATCTCCTTTTCGGTCTGAACCGAGTGCTCTTGCTGTGTGCGTCGCTCGCGCTGGCGGCGGCCACCGTGTTCCCCCAATCGCAGGCCACCTCCGGCAACATCGAAGGGCGCGTGCTCGACCCGAACGGAGCCGCCGTGCCCGGCGTCACTGTCACGGCGACGAACGGGCAGACCGGCTTCGAGAAGACCGCCACCTCCGACGAAGAAGGCAACTATCGCATCATCCTGCTCCCGCCCGGCACTTACAAAGTCGTCGCTTCCGGCGCGCAGGGCTTTCAAACGGCGACGCTCGAAAACGCCGCCGTCACCGTCGGCGGGCAGACGAATCTCGACATCTCGCTCGGCGTCGGCGGCGCGAGCACGACCGTGGATGTCTCTGCCGAAGCTCCTGTCGTGGAGACGACGCGCACGTCCGTCGCCACGACCGTCAACGAGCGCGACATCGAAAATCTCCCGGTCAGCGGGCGCAACTATCTGGACTTCGCCACGCTCACGCCCGGCGTCGTGCGCGACCCGACGCGGGCTGGCGACCTCTCCGTCGGCGGCCAGAAAGGAACTTTGAACAGCCTACAAGTTGACGGCGCGGACAACAACAACACCTTCTTCGGCCAGGCGTTCGGGCGCACGGGCGTCCGCCCGCCGTATCAATTCTCGGAAGAGTCTGTGAAGGAGTTTCAGGTCAACCAGAACGGTTTCTCTGCGGAGTTCGGGCGCGCGGGCGGCGCGGTCATCAACGTCGTCACCAAGTCGGGCACGAACGAGTTTCACGGCGGCGGCTTCGAGTATTTCCGCGACGAGTCTTTGAACGCCAACGCGCCGAACATCAAAGGGCAGCAGGGCATTGACTTCGATCTCGGCAGGCGTCTCGACCGCAACAAGCGACCGCCGCAACAGATCAACCAGTTCGGCTTCCGCCTCGGCGGCCCCATCGTCAAAAATCGCGCCTTCTTCTTCGGCACTTACGACGGCCAGCGGCAAGACCTCCCGAACATCGTCGAACCGCCCAACCTCGGCGCGCAGTCGGCGGCCATCCAGAACTTGATCAGCTCGCGCATCTCGCCCTACCAGATCAGCCGCAATCAGGACGTGTATCTCCTCAAGACCGACATCGCCATCAATTCGAGCAACCAACTCTCTCTGCGCTTCAACCGGCAGAATTTCACGGGCGTCAACAACGAGTTCACGGGCGCGCTCGCCGCCGAAGAACACTCCGGCGATAGTCTCGCGCGCACCACCACCTTCTCCGGCACGCTCGCCTCGACCATCACTTCGTCAATCGTCAACGAGTTTCGTTTCCAGTTTGCGCGCGACGCCGAACCGGGCACGGCCAACAGCGACCTGCCGGAGACGCAGATCAACACCGGCAACGGCTTCCTGCTCCTCGGGCGCAACAACTTCAGCCCGCGCGAAACGACGATCAAGCGCGCGCAGTTCATCAACAACCTCTCCTACGTGCGCGGCCAGCACAACTACAAAGTCGGCGTTGATTTGAACTTCGACCGCATCCTCAATTTCTTCCCCGGCTTCTTCTCCGGCCAGTACACGTTCGCCCCGATCACTGTGGGCGGCGTCACCCTGAACGGCTATCAGGCGTTCCAGCAAAACATCCCCTCTTCGTTCCAGCAACGCTTCGCGCTGCCCAACACTTCCGGCGCGACCAGCAACCCCGACAGCACCGACTACGCCGTCTTCCTGCAAGACGACTGGCGCGCCACGCCCCGCCTCACGCTCAATCTAGGCGTGCGCTACGACTATCAAAAACTCGCCGCGCCGCCGCTTCAAAATCCAGACCCCGCCCTGCTCGCCGCCGGACTCGACACCGGCCGCCAGCCCGACGACGGCAACAACATCGCGCCCCGCCTCGGCTTCGCCTACGACATCGGCGGCAACGGCAAGTCGGTCGTGCGCGGTGGCTACGGCATCTTCTACGGGCGCACCACGGCCATCATGCTCGGCACGGCGCACACCGGAAACGGCATCCAGACCACCGGCGTCAACTTCGCCACGAACGCAGCCATCGTCGCCGCCGGTCTCACCTACCCGAACGTCCTCACCACCGCGCCGACCGCTGCTTCCGGCACGCCCGACATCTTCCTCTTCTCCGAAGACTACGCGCAGCCCTATGTGCAACAGGCGCGTCTCGGCTTCGAGCACGAGTTGATGAAGAACATGAGTTTCTCCGTCACCTACATGTTCTTCAAAGGCGTCCATCTCTCGCGCACGCGCGACATCAATCTCTTCGCGCCCGAACTCGTGACGGCCACGGGCGCGGGGCAGAGTTTCACCGTCGAACGCTTTCCCGCCGGGGGCGCAACTTCAAACGCGCGCTTCACAGCCGCCGCCCCTGCGCGCCCCTTCACGCGCTTCGGTCGCATCAACCTCTTCGAGAGCACGGCCAACTCGCGCTACGACGGCCTCGCCTTCCAGTTGCAGCGTCGCTTCACGCGCCGCCTACAGTTCCTCGCCTCCTACACCTACTCGAAGGCGAAGGACGATAGACCCGATCAGACGGCGGTTGTCCCCGGCGGCGGCGACGACGCCAAGATCGTCCAGAACCAACTCAACATACGCGACGACTACGCGGCCGCCGATTCCGACCTCCGCCATCGCTTCGTCTTCAGCCCGGTCTATGAATTCGGCAAGTTCACGCGCAGCGACAACTCTGTGCTTCGCGCGCTTCTCAGCGACTACACTCTGTCGAGCATCGTCCAGCTTCAATCCGGCTTCGCCTACTCGCAAACCATCGGCGCGGACTTGAACCGCGACGGCAACGCGCGCAACGACCGCGTCCCCGGCACACGCCGCAACGAGTTTTACACGCCCGCCACCTACCAGTTCGACGCGCGGCTCACGCGCTCGATCCACTTCGGCGAGGACATGCGCCTGCGTCTGATACTCGAAGGCTTCAACATCTTCAACCGCGCCAACGTGGCGACGGTCAACACGAACTTCTTCGCCGGTCGCACGGCTACGATTGACGGCAGCGGCGCGCAGGTCTTGACGCTCACGTCGCCCGCAGCAGCGGCGGCCTACGGCCTCCCGCGCTCCTTCCTCACGCCGCGCGAACTCCAACTCGCGATCAAGTTCGATTTCTAAATGTTGGTTAGTTGGGTTTGAGACTTACGGAAAACTTCACCGCAGAGGCGCGGAGCCAAGCCGCAGAGGGGGCGCAGAGAAAGAGTTGAATCTTTTCTCTGCGCCCCTTCTCTGCGTAAACTCTGCGTCTCTGCGACGGTGAGTGCTTTTTAGCGTCGTCCCGCGTTCAGGATGCGTATGAGCGCGAGGAAGATGTTGAAGGCGTCGAGGTAGAGATCGAGCGCGCCCGCGATGTATTCGTTGGTCGGGTAGCGGCGCATGATGTTCGACGTGTCGTAGAGCACGAAGCCGGAGAAGAGCAGCAGCGTCGCCGCAGCCAACCCGAAGCCGAGCGCGGAGGAACCGACGACGAACCAGTTCAAAAGTCCGCCGAGGATCATGATGATCAAGCCCGTCCAGAGCATCCCGCGCAGGAAGCTGAAATCGCGTTTCGAGATGAAGACGTAAGCCGTCAGCCCGCCGAAGATGCCGACGGTCAAGACGCCCGCCTGCCAGATCGAATCTGGATTGTAGCGGCTCACCGCGTACATCAGCGGCGAGATGACCACGCCCGTAAAGGTCGTGAACGCGAAGAGCGCGACGACGTTGACGACCGGCACATGACGCACCGCCTGCGCGCCCATCACCGCGCCGAGCATCATCAAGAGCATGATGAACGGGTGTGCAAGGGCAAACTCGTAGAGCGGCTCGAACGACATGCCGAGCGCGACGCCGCCGATGGCAAACAGCGTCCCGACGAAAAACAGCGCATAGACTTTGCGTATGAAGCCCATCCGTTCCTCGACCGAGACCTGCGCCGCCGTCTGCGCCTGTAAACTGCCCCAACCGCCCTCTGCGCCTTGCGGCGACCAAGCCTTCTGCTGGTGCGGGTCGAAGCGTTGATTAGGGGATTGAAAGTCGCTCATTGAAAACCTTCCTTAGTTAGAAGAATCCGTCTGAAAATTGCTGCCCACGCGCGACCGCGCGCCGTGTGCAAATTAAGATGCGCGCGCCGGAGCGAAAGCTGCATCGAGCGGGATTATACATCATCTGCGACATCAAGCGGCGGCTCGATGGTTGAGTCGCGTATGTCGCGCGCCGCGCCCGCGCTTTGCGCCGGATCGCGCGCGTCTGCTTGGCGCGTGAAAAGCTCATAGGTGTGGGCGGCGTCGCCCGTCGCCTGCACAGCCTTGAAACGGCGCGCCAGCAACGCGCCGCCCCAGACTGCGGCGAACCCGACCGCGACGCTCAGGAGCACGTTCAGCAGCGCGAGGCCGAAGCGTCGCTCTTCGGTAAGCCGCAGCGTCTCGTATTCAAAAGTCGAGAAGGTGGTGTATGCGCCGACGAAGCCGACGGCGACGGCCAGACGCAGGTGCGCGCTCAACTGGAGACGCTCGGTGGCGAGTGTCAGGAAGAAGCCGACGATAAAAGAGCCTGTGATGTTGATGAAGAAAGTGGCGGTCGGGAAGGGCGCGGCGGTGCGCGCGAGCAGGGTGCTGCCCAGAAAATAGCGCAACATGCCGCCCGCTGCGCTGCCCGCCGCCACGGCCAGATATTTCGTCAAAGTCTCCACCGCGGGTCGTCTCCGTTCGTTCAAGGCTTCGGCTGCGTGACAGAGAGCGCGTTGTACTTGCGCAGGATGTCGAGCGTGCGTTCGAGCGGAATCGCTTCGACGGTCAATCCGCCGCGCCCCCGCATCGTCTCGGCGCGAAAGAGCGAGTTGTAGATCGCCTCTTCCGTCGCTTCGATCACGGCGAGAAAGAGCGGCGACATCGCATCGTTCGACAACAATTTCAACTCGTGCGGCGCAACTGCCTCGCCCGGCCTGCCGCCCGCATTCACGCGGATGCGAACTTCGGGCGCGTTGGAGAATGCGATGACGTAATCGCCGCTCCCGTTCGTCGCCGCCGCGCCGGTGCGCCCGAGTCCGAGCATCGCGCGCGCCGCCATGCGCCGCAGGTTGCGCGCGTCAACGGGAGCGTCCGTCGCGATGACGATGATGATCGAGCCGTCCGCAGATGTGTCGTCCGGCGACGCGTCCGCCGTCGTCTCGCGCTCGCCCGCTGTCGCCTCGCGCTCGCCCGTGCGCGTCGTCTGCGCGCCCGACGCCGCCGCGCGTTCGAGTTCTTCCTTAAGATAAAACTTGCCGAGTTCGCGACCGACGGGCGCGCCGTTTATGTTGAGCACGCCGCCGTAGTTCGTCTGCACGAGCGCGCCGACGGTGTAGCCGCCGAGCGCGGGCGGGAGCTTGCGCGAAGAGGTGCCGATGCCGCCTTTGAAGCCGAAAGCTATCGTCCCCGTCCCTGCGCCGACCGCGCCTTCCTCGACCGCGCCGCCGCTTGCGTTCTTGATCGCACCCAACACGTCTTCGCGCGTGATGTGTCGCCCGCGTATGTCGTTCAGGCCGCCGTCGTTCGTCTCTGCGACGAGCGGGTTAACGGAACGCACGTCCGCGTTTTCGGGAATCGCGAGCATGTAGTCAATCAGCGCGTCGGCCACGCGCGGCACGCTCAGGGTTGAAGTCAGGAGGATCGGCGTTTCGATCTCGCCGAGTTCGTTCACCTGCGTCGAGCCTGCGAGTTTGCCGAAGCCGTTGCCGACGAAGACCGCGCCCGCCACCTTCTCGCGAAACAGATTGCCCGCGTGCGGCAGGATGGCCGTGACGCCCGTGCGGACGTTTTCGCCGCGAATGATCGTCGTGTGGCCGACGCGCACGCCCGCGACATCCGTGATGGCGTTCTGCGCGCCCGTCGCGAGGACGCCGACGCGGACGCCGATCTCTCTAACGCGCGGCCTCGTATTCTTCTGCCGGTTCGTTTGCATGTTTGCGGGGGCGACGCTCGCAAGTGTGAACGCCGTCGCGAAGAGTAAATTTTTCAAACTCATTTTAAATAGTGGAAAAATTATGAAATTTGCGCGTTGATGATTTATCATCCCTGCGCTTTCAATTCAAACGTTTGTGCCGCACTTTAATTTTGTCTCTTCTCAATGGAGGAATTCGATGAAACCCGGATGTTCCATCCCGCTCTGGGCGTGTGCCTTCGTCTGCGCCGCCCTGCTGTTCGTCTCCGTCCCCGCGCAGCGGCGAACCGCCAAGACGCCCCCGCCCACCACGAGCAACGCAACCGTCTCGCGCAACGACGAAGCCTACACCGCCAAGATTAAAGAGTACACAACGGAAAAATATTTTTTGACCGAACTCGTGGATCACTTGCCCGCCTCCGCGAGCGTGCCCTCGCCCGATAAGGTGCTCGGCTACGCCGTCGGCACGCCGAACAAGTTGACCTACACGAAAGACATCAATCGTTACATGCGCGAACTCGCGCGCACCAGCCCGCGCGTGCGCGTCTTCGTCGCGCCGGAGAAATCCGAAGAAGGCCGGGAACAAATTCTCGTCGCCGTCAGCGACGAAGCGAATCTCCAGAGGCTCGACCGCTACAAAGAGATCACCGCGCGCCTCGCAGACCCGCGCCGCACTTCGGACGCGGAAGCCAAACAACTCATCGGCGAGGGCAAGGCTTTCTACTGGGCTTCGGGTTCGATTCATTCGACCGAAACCGGCTCGCCCGAAATGTTGATGGAGATGGCCTATCGCCTCGCCGTCGAAGAGTCGCCGTTCATACAGGACATCCGCCGCAATCTCGTCGTGCTCATCACGCCGACGCTCGAAGTTGACGGGCGCGACCGCATGGTCGATCTCTACAACTACCGCAAGGCCAACCCCGGCAAAAATTCGCCCTCGCTCCTCTACTGGGGCAAGTATGTCGCGCACGACAACAACCGCGACGGACTCGGCATGGCGCTCGCGCTCACGCGCAACATGATGAAGACTTTTTTGGAGTATCACCCGCAAGTTTTGCACGACCTGCACGAGTCCGTGCCGTTCCTCTACACCTCGACGGGCACCGGGCCTTACAACGCGTGGCTCGATCCAATCGTGATCGACGAGTGGCACTTGCTCGCCTATCACGAAGTCGAAGAGATGACGAAGCGCGGCGTGCCCGGCGTCTGGACGCACGGCTTCTACGACGGCTGGGCTCCCAATTACATGTTCTACGTCGCCAACGGCCACAACTCCATCGGTCGCTTCTACGAAACGTTCGGCAACAATGGTGCGGACACGATGGATCGCACCGTCACGGGGCAAGCGCAGCGCGACTGGTACAGGCCGAACCCGCCTTTCCCGCGCGTCAAGTGGTCGATGCGCAACAACATCAACTTGCAGCAGTCGGCCATCCTGCTCGCGATGAATTTCACGGCCAATAACCGCGAGCGATTCCTGAATAACTTTTATCTCAAGAGCAAACGCGCCGTCGCGAAGGCCGACACGGAAGGACCTGTCGCCTACGTCGTGCCGGGTGATGCGCCCCGACCCGTCGAAGCGGCGGACATGGTGAACCTGCTCCGCCTGATGGGCGTCGAGGTGCATCGCGCGACGCGCGAGTTTACGTTGAAGGAAGAGGCAAGGCCGAACACCGCGACAGCGGCAGCGCGCGGCGCGGAGGGGAGAGGCGGCGAGCAGGCGCGGGAAGGGACGGGCGCGGAGACGCGGGAGCGCGCCGGGGGGGCGGCGGAGGCGAAGCCGGTCGAGAAGCGTTACCCGGCAGGCT
>DASYMM010000501.1:0-5165 GCA_036009085.1 Pyrinomonadaceae bacterium
CCCGAAAAGATTTTGCAGGAACGCGCGAAGAACGATAGCCAGGGCTTGCTCGGCAATCTCCTGCGCACGACCGACAAGCGTTGGACTGTGGTGTGGAACGAGCACGACCCGACGGCGCGCTTCAAGATGATTCACCATCAAGAAGTCGCTTCCGCCGCGGCGACCGACAAGCGCGATTGGTCGCAAGTTGACCCGCGCTGCACCGTGGACGAAGGGCCGATCCCCGTCCAATGCCGCTCGGCTTCGTGCGGCACGTGTTGGGTGGGCGTGCTCGGCGGCGCGGAGAAGCTGACGGAAGTGAGCCCGCGCGAACGACGCGCCATGCAACTCTTCGGCTACATTGACACGGACGAGCCGCGCCCGCTCATACGCCTCTCGTGTCAGGCGCAGGGCGAAGGCGCGGTGTCGCTCGTGATTCCTTCGTGGAACGGCGTGTTCGGAAAATATCTACGCAGGCTCAAAGAGGGCGACGCCGGAGGAGCAACGGCGACGACAGGCGCGTCACAAGTTCAAAACGACGCGCAGAACGAAGCTCAGGAAGTTTCACAGTAGTTTTCTCGCAGTAACTCCGGCAGTAAATTTTTATGAGCACGTCGAAAACAGACAGGGCGCAGACGGGCGGCGACGCGGGACAACCGCCGCCGCTCGCGCGCGACGAACTCGGGCGCATCGAACCTTCTTCGCTCGCCGATCTCATCGAGTGGTTTCTCGCGCACGATCCGCGCGTGAACATGGTTCGCCATCCGAAGGTTGAAGAAGTTTTTCAGTGGAAGCAGGCGGAGAGCCGTCGCGCGGGCGAGGAAGTTTACGAGTTTGCGAGCGCGGAGGAGCGGCTCGCCATCGGCATCATGCAGGCCATCGTCGAGTATGAAGGCGAGGCGGCGTTGCACGGTTGGATCAGCCAACTCCTGAACGCGCTCGACGATGCGACGAAGACGAACGAGGAAGTTTCGCAGGCTTACCGTCTGGACACGGGCGGCGAGGCTTCGACCGTGGCCGAGGCGGCGAAGATTCCCTCGGAGCGCGGGCGCACGATTTTCCTCACGTGCTGCTGGCTCGAAGCGCTCTGCACGGCGGAGGTGCGCGTGCTCGGATGGGTCTATCAACAACTTTACGGCAGACCTTTTCAACCAGCCAATTATTGATTTAGACTCTCACGCCGAAAGCGTGTGCCAAAATATCCCCAAATATCGTAGAGGAATTTTTTAACTATGGCCGAACCCGCGAATTATACGAACAACTCGCAGACGCTCGTTGTTGACAGCAACGAATTCACTTTTGAGACGCTCGAAGAAACCAACGGACACGCTACGGTGGTGCGCTTCCAGTTGAAGAACCCGGACGTGAAAGCGGGCGACGTGCTGCTCGTGCTCTCCGGCACCGACATCCACTTCCACGGCATGATCGGCATCATCAGCGAAGACGGCTCGGCCGTCGCCACAGACCGGCGCGGCTCGATGCTCCCCGGCGACACGGTGCAATAGAGAGGAATGCGGAATGCGGAATGAAAGCCACGCGAGCGGTGAGTGGTAAAAGCCGCGCGCGTGGCGACAGTTAGTAGCCTTGTTCGTGCGGGCGTGGTTTGCGTCCAAGAAAAATTTTGAAGCCCCGGAAGGGCGACACAATCACGCGTTGAAATGTGTCGCCCCTCGCGGGGCTTCAAATTTTTCCCTGCCGGTTCGAGGGCGAGGAGAAGCGGCGCGCGGTCGTGCTGCGGCCGCTCACGCGAGTCGAACGCTGCGCTCTACGGTTTCATGCTCATAAGTTTTTGAGTTTGCGGCAAAACGCTTTCGGAGGCGCAAGTCTTGACGCAGGAACATTAAGCCTCCGGCGTGCGCGGCGTGCGAAAGATTGGCGGGCGCGTCGGACTTGATTCAAACGCACTGATGTTGTATGAAATTAACTTATATCGAAATAAACATCACGATTGACAAAGCGCGTTCGGCGAACGATACGCGCGCAAATTCAACTTCGCAGGTTTCGTCTCAACTCCGGCAATTCTGAGGCGTGACTCAAACGACAAGCAACAACCAGCAGGACATTTTTTGTGAGCACCAAACCTGAACGCAGACCCCCGCAATTATCCAACGCTGAACAGGAAACCGAAGCGGCGGCAGAACGGCTCAACTCGCAGATCGAAGCCGCGCTCGCCAGCGTCGCCACGCGCAACCCCGACGACGCGGGCGAACTCGAAGCCTACGCCGACCGCATCGAACGCTCCGCGCGCGACCTCTCCGTCGCCCTGCGCGAACTGGCACGACGAAGACGAAACACCAGTGACGAGTGACGAGTGACAAGTGACAAGTTAAAACCAAAACTTGTTTTGATTCTTGCCCGTCACCCGTCACTTGTCACTCGTCACTTTATTTACTGAGGAGAATTTAAGATGGCAGCATCTGTTCTGACGAAAGAATCCGGCGCGCCGCAGGAGCATGGCCGCAGGCGGAGCGATGTGGGGCTGGACTCGCTCGGCATCACGCAAGCCTCGAACGTCTATTGGAATCTCTCGACGCCCGAACTCTACGAAGTGATCGCGCAACGCGGCGAAGGCAACTTCTCCGACCACGGCGCGCTCATCGTTGACACCGGCGAGCACACCGGACGCGCCGCCAAAGATAAGGCCATCGTGCGCGACGAACAGAGCGCAGATAAAGTCTTCTGGGGCGAAGTCAACAAAGAGTTTTCGACCGAGCGATTCAACGCCCTGCGCGGCCGCATGATGGCGCACACCGCCGGGCGCGACCTCTTCGTGCAAGACACTTTCGCCGGAGCTGACCCGCGCTATCGCCTCCCCATCCGCGTCGTCACCGAACTCGCTTGGCACTCGCTCTTCGCGCGCACCATGTTCATCAACCCGGAAGCGGGGAGCACCGAGAATCACACGCCCGAATTCACCATCGTCAACATTCCGAGTTTCAAGGCCGACCCCGAACGCGACGGCACGCGCGCGCAGACGTTCATCCTGATGGACTTCACACAGCGTCTCGTCCTCATCGGCGGCACAAGTTACGCGGGCGAAACCAAGAAGTCCGTCTTCACGATTCTCAATTACCTGCTGCCGCAACGCGATGTGATGTCCATGCACTGCTCCGCGAACGTGGGCGATGCGGGCGACGTGGCGATCTTCTTCGGCCTCTCAGGCACGGGCAAGACGACTCTCAGCGCAGACCCCGAACGCCGTCTCATCGGCGACGACGAGCACGGCTGGTCGGACGACGGCGTCTTCAATTTCGAGGGCGGCTGCTACGCCAAAGTGATCAAGCTCTCGCCCGAAGCCGAACCCGACATCTATCGCACCACGCGCATGTTCGGCACCGTCTTGGAAAACGTCGTCTATGATCCCGTCACGCGTGCGCTCGACCTCGACGATTCGAGCAAGACGGAGAACACGCGCGCCGCGTATCCTCTGACGAGCATTCCGAACATCGTGCCGGAAGGCCACGCGGGGCATCCGCAAAACATCATCATGCTCACGGCCGATGCCTTCGGCGTGCTCCCGCCCGTCGCGCGTCTCACGCCGGAGCAGGCGATGTATCACTTCCTCTCCGGCTACACGGCGAAGGTCGCGGGCACGGAGCGCGGCGTCACCGAACCGGAGGCGACTTTCTCCACCTGCTTCGGCGCGCCCTTCATGGTCTTGCATCCCGGCACCTACGCAGACCTCCTCGGCAAAAAGTTGACCGAACACAACTCGAATTGCTGGCTCGTCAACACGGGCTGGTCGGGCGGCCCCTACGGCGAAGGCCAGCGCATGAAGATCAAATACACGCGCGCCATGATCCGCGCCATCCTGAACGGCTCGCTCGCAAAAGTGGAGACGCAGCCCGATCCGGTCTTCGGCGTCGGCGTGCCCGTCTCCTGCCCGGAAGTCCCGGCGGAAGTTCTGACGCCGCGCAACACGTGGAAAGACCCCGAAGCCTACGACCGCAAGGCGCGCGAACTCGCCGAGCGTTTCAACAAGAACTTCAAGAAGTACGAAGACGGAGTCTCCGAAGCCGTGCGCGCCGTCGCGCCGAAGGCGGGCTAGGAGAGACGAGAACGTTAGAGAAGTTGAAGGCGACTACGCACCGCGCAGTCGCCTTCTTTTTTGTCCGGCGTGAGTCAGTACGAAAGTCAGTCCATGTCTAAATAAAGCGCGAGCACTTTGAGTCGTCCGTCAACTCGAACCAGTTCCATGTGATACATGAGAACGGTGACGCAAAAAATCCTGGTGCCCGCCGGGTAGCCGTAAAACTCCCTTGTGGACACCCACGCGCGGGGCTGCAACGCCTCAAGTTCCGCCTCCCAGTTCTCCTCCTCGCTCGCGCCCTTGTGCCGTTCGACGAGACTAACTTTGACGGGCGAAGCGGCGAGATGCTTGCGCGCCAGCACGATGGCCTGTTCCAGTGTTGACGTGAAATCGCGCAACCGCTCGACGCTGCGAATCGGCTCATCTTCCGCATCCGTGTCTTTATCTTTCTCTTTATCTTTGTCTGTGTCTTCGGACTTTTCTGTCGCCTCGCTCGATTGGTTTTCTTCCGCGCTCTCGTCAGCCTCCGTCGCCAACAACGCTTTGAGAATCGAATCCTTCATGCACAGTTCGATGATGTCGGGCAGGATCGCCTGCTTGAAATACGTCACGACCTCCGCATCTGCGTCTCCCTCAACTTCCGACGGGTGCGAGTTTTTGTACGCAAGGCCGAACAGGCCGGCCAGGTAGAAGCTGTTGTTCAACGCGAGATCGTAACGCACGAGTTCTTCGCGGCTCGCCTCCTCGACCGCGCTCCGGCTCAACAGTACGGGCAGGTTGTTCGTCGCTTCCTGTTTGAGACGCGCGCCGTAGTCCGGCACAAACATCTCGCCGACGAGCGGCGCGAGGTCGTTCGTCTCATGCATGCGCCGCAGGAAGCGTTCGGCCAATTCGCGCGCTTCCCGCTCCTCTTCCGCCGTGATCTTCTCCTCTTCGATTTCGTCCTGCGCGGCGGGTGCCGCACGTTTGGTGATGAAACTGCCGCCATTGGCATTTGTCATCAACAGGACGACGAGGAGGTTTGCGACGAGCGCTCTCCAAACTTTATTGCTTCTCATTACTTCAATCCCCTCTAGCCGGAGAGTCGTTTAAAGAGAACGGGCACACACACGCGCGCGTCGTCCTCAAAGTTTCGTTCGCCACGTTAGAACCTGTA